>CAMZKF010000157.1 GCA_947311095.1 uncultured Flavobacteriales bacterium | reverse complement strand
TTTTTTCTATAAATATATAAAAGTGAATCATTTATACAACCGAATTTATCGTCGGAAGAAAAAACAGAATAGGGACGTTTAGTCTTTAACAAATCTATGCCAAAAGTATTGTTTATATATTTTATATTTAACAACCCTGCTAAAGTTGGAAGTATATCCATTTGAGTTCCATAATTCTTAATTGCTTTAGGCTGAACTATTGTTGTATCTGGAGCATAAATCAAAAGAGGTATATGATGTAACGAAAAAGGAATATCATACGTAATATCTCCCATTACAACTCCATGATCGGCTACAAAAACAAAGATGGTGCTGTCGTACCATTCTTGAGTTTTGGCATTTTTCATAAATTGCCTTATAGACCAATCGGCATATTCTACTACCTGTTTTTTGATGTTTTTGTGCTTGTGTTTGAACGAAATATTGGGAGGAATAATGTAAGGTCCATGATCACTGACGGTCATGATTGCTGAAAAGAAAGGAGTTTTTTTAGTTTTTAATTCTTCTATTACATAATCGAATAATTTATGATCTGGTATTCCGAATGAACTTTGGATAAATTTAGGGTTGTAATCTTTTTCAGAAATAATTTTATCGAAATCATTTTGACTTAAAAAAGCTCCTACATTATCAAATGTTTGATTTCCTGTAGTGAAAAAAACATTCTCATACCCTGAGTCTTTAAACACTCGAGGAATACTGTTATAATAATTAATATTTAATGCACTCATAGGACGTTCTCTTAATACCGTAGGATAAGAATACAGCGTGGAAAAAATACCATTGCAAGTATGAAATCCAGCAGAATACATATTATCAAAACAATAAGATTCATTTGCTAAACTATCTAAAAAAGGAGTTAGATTATCGGTATTACCAAAACGTTTCATTTTATGGGCGGACATACTTTCCATAATAACCAAAACTACATTTTTTTTCAACCTTGTTTTATCTGTCGTTACTTTTCTAGCTAAAGGAGAGTTTAATTTTAAGTCTTTTTTTATATTTAGTTGTTTTTTTACATTATCTAATGCTTCTTGATCGTCTAATATTTTTATTGCCTGATCTTGTTTTAAACTTTTTATGAGTACAAAAGTAGGATTTAACCCTAGCTGATTATAAAATGAATTATTACAAAAAAAAGAGTGATTGATTCTTATAGGACTATCTACTCTTCCTCTTATCGCAAAAAACACTAATCCTAGCCCAAACAAAGCGACTAAAATATGTTGAAGCATTGGCAAACGATTCGTTTTTGACTTTCTAATTCGTTTTATTATTCTATTAGAGATGAAAACATACAAACCAAACATAGCAAACCAAACTAAGAAATAAATAGCGTAAGTAGGTTCTTCTATTATCATTTTAAATATAATTTTAGAATCCGAAGCAGATTCTAAAACAACTGCTGAAAGCCGAGCAAAATTATAATTGAAATAAGGAATATCTGCAGCTGAAATAAAGAAAGAAAAAAGCGTAAGTCCGTAAATAAAATAATTTAGAGGTTTTAATAATTTATCTGCTTTAAACAAAAATGAAGCTATTGTCAAAACCAACAAAGGTAAAGCCAATATATAGCCCATTATTACTGTATCAAATTGAAGCCCTATTAAAAAAGCCTTACCAATTAAATAGCTTTCATTTTCACCTATTACATTTACAGTGTGGCTAGCTGTATAAGTAAAAAATAAAATAAGTCGAAATATAAATAAGAATACGACACTTAACAAATAATGTGTTAAGACAAATTTAAAATAAAGCGGTAATTTATTCCACATAAGACTAGATTAAAATATTATAAAAAGCTCCTATATTATAATACTTTAAAGCTCCCTTTCCTACAAAACTAATATTTAGAGCAGGTCCAAAATTTCCAAAACGAGTACCAACTCCTACCCGACCATTCAAATAACTAAAATCGTGCTGTTCTTCCCAAGAAGTAAAGGCATCGAAACGAAAATACCCTTTAAATTTAGGGTTTAACACATAGCTAAATTCATACATAGAAAAAAGTTCTTTTGCTCCTTTTTTTTCTAAAACAAGAGTAGGTTGAATTATAAAACCTCTCTTTGCATTAAAATCAGAATAAAGCGCCGAAACAACAGGTTTTAAACTTGAAAAAGAGCTATAATTACTCCCAAAACCAACGCTAAACTTAGTTGACAAATCATAAAATAAAACGGTTTGGTTAAATATATTACTGGCTGTTCCGTCAATAAAATTGGACGTAAAATTCATTAAATTATAGAACTTAAACTTACTATTATAAATTGGTTTTGTAACCACCATTTTAAAATACAAAGCTTCATTGCCTATCATTAATTCAACAGGAACTGGTGGTTTATATGCTTTTTCATCCTCAATTAACGTATCGTTTTGTGAAATGCATTTAAAACTTAAACTTATCAAAAATAAAATTAAAAGAACTCTATTCATCGTTACCTTCCTTTTTTATTTCTTTTTTAAAAACCATCCAATTTACTCCAAATAAAATAATAAAACTACTTGTGGGAATCATCCAATAAATATTAAATGTAAATACGGGTAAAAAAAACGACAACCAAAAAGGCATTAAAAGATTTACAAATGTAAAAATATAAAAACCCATTAAATTTCTTCGCCACATTAACATTACTCCAAAAATAGCAATTAAATGCAACCCGATGTACGAAACATAAAATTTTTGATCAATTTCATTCAGTTCTTCAAGTACCGCAACTTGAGGACTAACCAATAACAAAAACAATAAACCTGCTATAACTAAAATATTTAATAGACTCCAAACGGTAGCAGCTATAGCTATTATTTTTAAAAATAAAGGCGGATTTTTCTTACCTAAAAAAACACGTTTAACTAATCTTAAATTTCTTTTTATTAATGATATTTCTCTTGGTTCTTCTGTCATTTCACCAAATATTTTCGTTGTGAAGTAAATAAGGCAACATAAATTAAAGTAATAGCAACCGAACTATAAGATACAACAACCAAAGCCACTCCTCCAAAAAACAAAAAAGGGACTAAGACATAAATAAATTGAAATAGGGTATAAATAATTAATCCTTTTTTTATTTCAAAATACATCAAAACAACTCCAACCATTGCCAATACATCAATCAATGTTCTAACAGCGTACATCAATGCGACTTTATTTAGTCCACGCTGAGAGACATCTAAACCAACAGATTCAAAACTATCAATGGTTGTTTCTAATTTTTCATAAGGAACTTGATTTTTCGCTACTTTCAATTCCTCTACACTACTAAACGAAAGGTAATTTCCAGTATCAACTAACATTGACAAAATAAACCCTACAAAACTCATGATGCACAATATTTTTAGAGCGTGAAAAACTTCTTCATTTGCAGTTTTATTCTTTTTCTTTTTTTTATGCTTTCCCATTATAGTTTTCAAAGTTCCGAATTATATTTGATTTTAAAGCTTTTCTTAAGGAATAACTTCTACTTTTACAGAAAATATAAAATCGTTCAAACCAAAATAACAGTCTCATATTATGCATAAATATACCACAGATTTAATCACTCATTGCGCTGATTTTTCTAAAGAATTATTAAACGAAACAAAAGATTTTTATCCTTTTGGTGCTTTTATTTCAAAAATAGGACAAGTTCATCCCTTAGAATTAGAGCCCGAAGATAAAAACAGTACACAGAACGGACAAGTTGTAAATTCTTTATTAAAATACTTAACTACTGAATTTGAAAAAGGCGAAATATTAGCTTACGCTACCGTATATGAAGTCCATTTTAAACTAGACGATAATAGCTCTAAACAAGATGCTTTTGCTATTGACATTGTAAACTCAGAATCGGAAGAACCTGTATTTTACTATCCTTATACTCAAAAAAACGATTCTTTTAATTTCGAAGAACCTTTTGCTGTAAAAAGAGACAAATCAAATTAACATTACACTCGTAAACCCAAAAAAACAAATTTTAAACCGTCTGAGAAGAGTTATTTAATTCAATTAAAAGAAGAGAATAAAACGAACCAAGCTAATTAATTCGTATTACCTCAACAAACTAAAATGACCGTTATATTCTTTTGGTTTGCCTTCAAAATCTTTTAAAGATACTTTGTAAATGTAAGTATCTTGCGGAGCAGGACTCCCTTTGTAAGTTCCATCCCAACCTACAAATTGATCGGTATGGTAAATTAATGTTCCCCAACGGTCAAATATACTAAAAGAAAAATCTTTTTCATCGATGGCAAATCCTTTTACAAAAAAGACATCGTTAACTCCGTCGTTGTCGGGGGTAAAGGCAGAAGGTATATAAACATTCAAAACAGGGGTGATTTTTATGAGCGTATCCATAGTATCTTTACATCCATATATGGAAGTTGCAATTAGACTAGAAGTGTAACTACCTGTATCTGCAAAAATATGATGTTCTTCAAAAACAGTACTTTCTTTTCCGTCTCCATAACTCCAATTATAAGCATCTCCTCCTTCTGTTAAATTAGTATATTCAATTTCAGAAAAATACATATTAGTTTCCATTGGTGTAGCTTCAAATACAGCTAAAGGATTGGGATGAACGGTTATATAGTCTTGTTCTAAAAGCGTGTCTTTACAGCCTAAATCATTAGTTACAATTAATCGAACATCAAAAACATCGTCGGTAATATGAGAGATATTATCTAAACAAATAGTAGGTGTTTCTTCTGTAAAAACAGTGCCGTTACCAAAAATCCAAAAATAACTATCAATTGAAGTTGCGTTAGAAATAGAATTATCTGAAAAATCAATACATAATCCTGTACATCCTTCAGGAGTAGAAGAAGTTAATTTAGCTTCTGGCTTTTCATATACCTGAGCTTGAGCAGTCACTTGATCTGTACAACCATAGTTGGAGGTTACTTCTAGTGTTACATTATAATTATTTGCTGTTTGGTAATTGTACATCGGAATTAAACTTGTTGAAGTGCCTACTCCATCTCCAAAATCCCAACTATAAGAATCAATAGTACCTCCTTGAACTGTTGACATGTTTATAAAGTTAGTCGCACCTCCATTCACACATACCGAAGTTGCTACAAATTGAGCTTCTGGAATGGGGTAAACATAAATATTTTGAAACACCGTATCGTCCACACATCCTTCGGAGGTAGAGGCAATTAAAGTAACGTTGTAATGTCCTGAAGAAGTGTAAATGTGAGAGCCGTTTTCGGTGCTTTCTAAAGCAGAACCATCTCCATAGCTCCAAACCCAGCTGTTGTAATTAATGTACGGAAAATCGGTTACAGAAGTGTTCGTAAATGTAATTTCTTCTCCTTGACAATCAGGAAAAGCTGTTACGTTTATTTCTGGTTTAAAAAAACGATTAGAAGAACTACTAAAAGTAGCTTCACAACCTTTATCTGATTTTACGGTTAGTGTAACTAAATAGTTGTCGGTAGTCGATATAGGGTATAAATGAGTCGGATTTTGAACGGTTGATTGAATGGTTGTAACAGGTGTTACGTCACCAAAATTCCATTTCCAACTATCTATTGTTCCTGTAGAAATAGAGGAAGCATCGGTAAAAACAGCATCAGAATAAACACAATCGTCTGTTGTTGTAAAATTAGCTGTTGGTTGTGCATTTACAACTACTGTAATTATAGTATCGTGGTCGCAACCATAAGTAGTAGTTTCTTTCAAATTGACACTATGATTTCCTTCTGTAAGGAACGTATGGGTTGGACTTATTGTATTATCTGTCGTTCCATCTCCAAAATCCCATAAAGTTGTTGCTATGGTTTCTGGAGCTATGGTTTCACTTTCGTTAACAAAGGTTGTAACAGAACCTAAACAAACAGTATCTGTTTTGAATTTAACAAAAGCAGGTTTATGTAGTTTTATTTTTATTGTATCTTTTCCGTCACACATAGGTAAAGTTCCTGTTGTAATTATAGAATAAGTTCCCGATTGAGTAACGGAAATGCTTTCGGTAGTCGCTCCTGTACTCCATAAATAAGTATCATAACCAGTAGGAGCTGTAAGAACATAAGTGCTTCCATTGAAACATTCTTCAATATCTTGCCCGTTGTTTAAGAAGTCTTCATCTATAACATAGTTAGCTTGCCACGTGTTTAATATATCTAATTCTGCTTGATTATTTGTTAATAAGGTGTGATGCATTTTACATAAAGCCTTTAAATGAGCTGCTAATGCGGGACCATTTGAGCCAAAAAAATCACTAGGATACCAATACTCTCCTTGAATATAAAGAGTACCATCTCCTAAGTTTGGTCGAGAGGGGTAAACAGCACATATTCCTTCAATATTAGCACAAGTAGGGGCACTAGTATTTCTTTGGTGTGTTACATTTAAAGGATTTAAGTTAGCGAAACTTCCGTATGTCCCTGTAGAGTTATCTAATGCTTGGTCTGGAGATAACTGCCAAGGACCATTAGAATTGTGAAATCTAGGAGGAGAATAAGTACCTGAAGCATCTTGATTTGTTTCTGTTATATTTTGTCCTGTTAACATATTCCATGTAGAACTCATAAATCTACCAGTTCCTCCTCCCGACATCTCAGAACCTTCAGTACTTAAAACAGCATGCCCTCCCCCCTGAACAAAGGAAACAATAGCATTAGCTTCAGCTATTGTATAATTGTTATTAAAAGAACGTAAAATAACAATATCATAACCTGTATAATCTGTTAATGCACCTCCTCCTGTAAAATTAACATTTCCAGCTCCAAATAGAGAAACATATTCTGCTTGAAAATTAGAAGTAGAACCATAAACTTCGATTTGAGCTGAATAATAGAAAACACTATTTACATATAGTAAGAATATTATATATTTCATAATTCTTTATTTTTTATATTGACGATAAAAATATTCTCAGGTTGTCTTATCCAATTGAAAACTTTGCGAATTTTATTTTTTTCCCATCTTCCAACCATTTTTGTTCGTAGTAGGTTTTAATATCCATTAAATCTTTTAATTCTTCATCGCACGTATTAATCATTTCGCCATACACATCCCAAGAGGATAGTATTTTTTTGTAATGATGCTCTTCTATTTGTTCTAATGTCGATTCAAATAATAAGTCGCTATCCGTTTTTATATTTATTATGCCATTTTCAACCATTATTTTACGGTATCTATCTACAAACAATTTTGACGTCAATCGTTTTCGAGGTCTCTTGGGTTGGGGATCAGAAAACGTTAGCCAAATTTCGCTTACTTCATTTTCTGCAAAAAGATATTCTATAAAATCAATTTTAGAGCGAACAAAAGCCACATTGGACATGTTTTCTTCTATCCCTGTTTTTGCACCCCTCCAAATACGAGAACCTTTTATATCTATACCTATAAAATTCTTATTGGGGTATTTTTGAGCCATTCCAACGGTATATTCCCCTCTTCCACAACCCAATTCTAAAACAATGGGATTTTCATTCTTAAAAAAGTCAGTATGCCATTTCCCTTTCATACTAAACCCTTCTTTCACCTCTTCCATTGTTGGTTGAAACACATTGTCGAAATGCTCCATTTCAGCAAAACGTTTTAATTTATCTTTTCCCATTTTTATAGTATTGAAAACAAAAATAAGAAATCTTTTCAGAGCTTAAGAGTTCAGTTCCTTTTAATTTTAAATTTAATTACAAAACTGCTACGCCTTAGAAAATTAATGAATAAATGATTAGATATTACTTTAATAATATAAAGTGCCCTTCTAGCGTTTTCGTTTTTCCATTTGCATCGAGGTACTTAATACTATAGATGTAACTACCCATTTCACATTTTTTCCCTCTATCTAATCCATTCCAAG
>CAMZKF010000156.1 GCA_947311095.1 uncultured Flavobacteriales bacterium | reverse complement strand
TATTTCAATAGCTAAATCTTTTATTTTCACCATCAAATCACGGTCTTCCATTTTTTCAGCAAAATTTATAAATTCAGTAACTTCATCTAATCTATCGTATGGCGATAGTTTTTTTAATATTGAGTGGTCGGAATTTATTATTTTTTGAACGTATATTTTTTTATACTTCTTATAATTATTTTCTCTTATAAATCGTTTGTAACCATAATAACCTAAACTATTGAGGTATTTTAAATAAGCTTGTGTTTCTGCATATTCTAATGCTGTTTTAATATTCTCTTTCCCTTTTTTAGTCGCTTCTATTTCTATTAACGCCGCATTGAGGTTGTTTTTGACACTATTAAAAAAACTACTTAAAGGGTATTTGCTCAAAAACAACTTTGAAGGAGCTACCAATTGCTTATTCTTTTTTAATATAAATAACGAGAGACAATCATAATATAACATAAACTCACCAAAAGTAGTATTTGAATTTTGGTACATTTTTTTAGTCAGCGAAACTTTATTTTCTCTCAATGCTTCGTTAAAGTTTAAAATTTGGTTATAAGCATAATTCGTCATCAAATTAGTCCATATTTGTTGTGTTTTCTCACCAAAATAATTGGAATTCGTATCTAAATCTTTCAAAAAAGAAACAATGCTTTCGTTTATGAGTTGATTTCTTTCTTTTTCTCTTTCGGCTATAAAAGCTCTTAATTTGTCTAGTTTAAATTTAGCAAATAAAAATTCAGGATTTTCTTTTAAAGTACTAGCCAATAGCTCGGTAGCATTTTCTTTCAATCCATTATCAGCATACGAGAGGGCTTTTGAGTAATCGACAATTGCATTTAATTCTACTTTATTGTCGTAGTTGATCAAGGGGTCATTTTTAGAATTATACTTTATTTTAAATGCATTAGTCAACAATAAAACAAGCTTTTTGTGTAAGCTAAAAAAATCTCGTTTAGATCCCGTAACTTCTTCAGCTGCTATAATTTTTCCAGTTTCTACATTGATTAGTCTAGCGTCTATTCTCAATGTTTCGTCCATGATATAAAATGCACCTGTAAGTATAGAAGCTGCTCCAAGTCCTTTTCCTAGTCTTTGCGCAGTAGATTGATCAAAATATTTTGACTGCCCTAATTTTATTTCTTTGAGTAATTCTTCTAATTTTTCTCTTTCTACTATTTCTAAATCTGTAATTTTAGATAAATCTGTAATTAGCATGTCTGCAATACCTTTTGATAGTGCGTTGTATTTGCTATTCTCCGTCGTATTGTCGAAATAAGATATAGCAATTACTTTTTTAGCTGCAAAAGAGTTTATACTAATAAAATAGATTAAAAATAGGATTAATATTTTATTCATGTCTAAAAGATTTATATTTCAACTTTTAGTTTATTCAATTCTTTTTGAGCAGGTAAAAACTCAGGGGACTCTTTCAATAATTTTTCTAAATTTTCAATTGCTTTTTTATTTTCTCCTTTATCAATTAAATCTAATGTTTTAGAAAAAAACAGACTATTTTTATACGATATATCCCCCCCTTTATTGTCAATAGATTTTTGTTCTTCTTCTGTTACCTCAACATCAAACCCTTTAACTAATTTCGTTACTAATTTTTTTTCTAAATCAAAAAAACGATTAATATCTCCATCAACACCTTCCGACTTCAATATTTTACCTGTCTCTACATCTAAAAGTCTTGCATCAATTCTAAGCCGCCCCATTAATTCAAAAAAACTACCTGTCATAATATGTTCTACACCAAGTAACTTTCCTATTTTACTCGCTGTCTTAGCGTCAAAATTGCTAGTGTTATTTAATTTTTGCTCTTTTAGAATTTCTTCTAGCTTTGCTCGTTCTACTACATTTAACATACTCACTTTACTCAAATCAGAAATTAACATATCAGCCAATCCTTTTTTAAGTTGATTTAACTTTTTGTCTTCCGAGCTATTATCAAAATAGAGAATAGCTATCCGTTTTGCATTTACATTCTTCGTTTGTTCGTTTACTTTTTCAATTACCTGCTTGGTTTGTTTTTCAACCGACTGAGTTGGTATTATGCTTTTTTTTATATTTACAACTGGTTTTATTTCTTTTTCTTCTTTGGAGTTAAAATAAATGAAACCTATTATAATAATGATTATTAGTCCTCCTACTAATCCTAGTTTTTTAGTTTTACTTTCGCTTCCTTTTTTTCTTCTAGTAGTTGACTGCGTTACTATTTTTTCTTCCGTATAATCATTTATCGGGTTTAATAATTCTTGCGGAACATTTCCATCTAAATACTCTAAGAAAAACCAATTGGTTAAATTTGCCAAAGCTGTTTGACACGGAGCAATCCACTCTCTAGTTGTTTCCGAAAAATCGTCTTGTGCATGAGAACCATAATTTCCATAAGTTTGAATTGTCCCAATTAAAATAGCTATTTTATTAGGTATTACTTTTTGAGTTGTCAAAGCCCTTGACAAATCATTCAGCATCATTTTTTTATTTTTGAGTTCTCCAATTTCTTTTACATATATAAACTTACAGATAGCTTCTGTAGTTTTTCTAGCATTTTGTAAAAAAGTATCGGGATCTTCATCGGCATATCCAAAAGATTTAACCAACATCTTACTCAAGTGACTTACCTTTTGTTCTAGCTCTCCAACCTCTTTATTTGTATTTATATTTTCCATATTTTACGTAAATATACAAAAAAAAAGAATCAGCTCTGTGATTCTTTTTAAAGCTATTTTTCTAAAAAAACACCTTTACATTCTATTCTATAAGACTTTAACGTTTCTGACCAAGCTCTAGACACTAAAAATATCCAATAGTTGAATCCACCGTTTTAACAATTAATGTTGGTATTTGGTGCTTATTGGTAATTAATTCTTGGGCAAACGTATCGAATTGTGCGAATACTTTTTCGGTATAATATGCAACTGAAATTAAATCAGCTTCGTGTCGTAAGCTAAAATCTAATATTTGATCTTGATAACTCCCTTTTCCGTTTAGTTTGTAAGCTTTGGAATCTTTTAATCCATGTTCGCTCAGTTGAGTTAAAGCTATTTGTGCGTAATTTTTTATTTTTCGTTGTATTGCTACTTCTGATTTCGTTTCATAAACTACCACGACACTTGCATTTAGAGCTTTAGCTAAATTAGCGGTAGAAGTCAATATTTGTAAACTTTCTTTTGAGGCAGTAACAGGCAATATAATTTTCTTTATGTCTTCGTTAATCAATTTTTCTTGAACAATCATAAAAGGGACACTTGTACTTGTAATTACTTTTATCGCAAAACTTCCAAATACTTTTTGCATTCCTTTAGCTCCATGAGTCCCCATTATAATAACCGAAGCTTTAATTTCTTCTGCTACCCTTCCTATATCTTCATATATACTTCCTGCTTCAATTCTTCCTACCACTTTTACACCTTCGGTAGATAAAGAACCTATATAATTTTCTAGTTTCTTATTAGCTTCCTGCATTGCTTTTGTATTTTTCACAACGTGAAGTAGATGAACTTCAGCTCTTGTTTTCTTAGCTATTGCGATAGCGTCTTTTGTTGCTGATTCTGTTACCGACGTAAAATCAAATGGAACTAGTAGTGTAGAAGTTTTCATAAAAAAATGTATTTAATAGCATAAAGTTAAAAATAAACTCTACTATATAACGTCTATTATGTGTTTTTATTCCAAGACGAATTGTGAATTACTTTTTTTGCATTAAATTTTTCACAATTACATCATTTTTATAAAGTGCTTTTTCTACCACTTCTCCCGCTTTATTATAGGCTACACCTACTCCATTTCTTAACCCATTCAAATATTGGTGTTCTACCTTTATTTTACCGTCGGCATAATAATAAATCCATTTGCCATCTCTTTCTCCATTTTTATAAGCTCCTTCATAAGACAAAAAGCCTTTTTCTGTATAAAAATACCACGTATTTGATTCTACATTATCTTTATAAGTTCCTTTCTGCTTTAACTTCCCATTTTGATAATAAACCATCCACTCTCCTTCTTTTGCTCCCTTAACATATTTACCAAAAAAATAAAGTTTCCCATTGGGATAATACGTTTCCCAGTCCCCTTCTTTTATATTGCTAACATAAACACCTTTTTTAAAAACAAGATTGGTATCAACATCAAAATATTCTAAATATTCTCCTTCGATTTTATTATCCTCATACTTACAGTTATTCATTAAATTACCACTTGGATAAAAACCTTTAAATACGCCTTCTAATAAGCCATTTTTATAACTACATTTCTTTTGAGGAACGTTTGCATAATCTTTATAATACCCAATGTACTCTCCGTTTATTTTTCCGTTTATTTTTGTTGTCTTCTCTTGTATATTTCCATTATCAAAATAAGCAAGCCAATTTCCATTTACAAAGCCATTTTTCATTGTTGTTTTATACCTCAACTTTCCATTTTTATAATACCCTTCAAAACCTCCATTGGGTATGCCGTTTTCGTAATTTGAAACTTCTTTTAAACTTCCATTTTCATAATATATCGTCAGCTTTCCGTTTTGTAAATCATTCTTATAATTCATTATTTGTTGGACTTCACCATAAGGGTAATAAGTAATCGATTCTCCTTCTAATTTATTGTTTACAAAAAATAAATTTTGCTTTAACTGTCCCGTTTTATAATAATCGAACCATCGCCCTTCTAGTGCTCCATTTTTGTACTTCCCTTCTTGCCAAAGCTTTCCATTTTCATAATATATTTTGTAATCACCTTCTTTTTTATGTTCAGAATTAATTAAGTATTCTTCTTTTAATACAGTTGTATTGGGGTAATAAGTTCGTACAGTGTCCTGCCCAAAAAAAGAAAGAATAAAACATAAATTTAAGACTACAAAACAATAATTCATCTTTCCTTTTTATTTAAATTCTAATAGCAGTTGAGTTCCTTCTAAATTTGACCCATGCCCATAATTAAGCACAGCTGCAAGTACATATTTTCCTTGTGGAATATTATTCGGTAAAGTCAAGGTAAACGTTCTTTTTTCTCCTGGAAACACCCTGTTTTTTTCAGGTTTATATTTTGTTTCATTTGCTGTTTCCATATTAGCTAACAACAGCTGAACACTTCCTTCTATAATTTTATCGCCTGTATTTTCGACTACAACTTCAAATGTTTTTAAACTATCTTTTTCCGTTGTAACCTCTTTTAAATTGTAAATTTTCCCTTTATAATTATGATTCGTCTTTGGAGATTGGCTAATCAATATTGCTATTCTAGGGGTAACCTTAATTCCTGTTGCCAATTGTTTATCTATTTCATTTCCTTGTTGCTCTGTACTTGCTTGAACATATATCATTCCCCATTTGGTCGAAAATCCATCTTTAGGAACAGTCATTAAAACCATAACTTCTCTTTCTTCATTGGGATTTAAAGTTATTAAATTAGGAGTTACAGTAGTCCAACTTGCGCAAGAACGTTTTGATGTCCCTGCACTTTGCCTCACTTTTTTCCCCTCCTCATTTACTTCATAATCACCAAAGTCAAACGTAAAAGATTGTTTCACATTCGCATGATTTCTTATGGTTAGTTTTTTCTTTTGTATCTGCCCTGGATTTGCATCAAAATTCATAATAACTGGAGCGACTTCAAAATCTTGTGCAAAAATTAAATTAGTCACAAAAATAAGTGACAATGCTATAAGTGTATTTTTCATATTTTATTATTATAATAATACCAGCTAAAGATTGAAATATGAAAAAGGAACAAAATTCCTTTAACGTTTTTTCAAAGTCCAGTTGACTTAAGTATTTAAAAATGAGTTCTTAATTAAATTAGTATCAATTATTCAACCACAATAATACAATATAAATATTAAAAATAAAAACTTAATTTTTTGTTAATATTCTTATCATTGAATAATAGACTCTCATCAGC
>CAMZKF010000155.1 GCA_947311095.1 uncultured Flavobacteriales bacterium | reverse complement strand
CGGAGTAAGTAACTATGTTAGGACTAAAGAAATCGCCTGCATCTACAATGTTATTTGTATTAACATCTTCCAACAATTTCTCATCAGTTATTACAGCTCTCACATTGCCCAAATGGTCTTTTAACTCAAAAGTCTTGTAACTTATTGGTCTAAAATATTCTTTTGTATTTTCTCCATATATTTTATAAACTTGTGTAGGCAAACTTCCACTCCAAGTGTATCCTAGTCGTTCTGCAGGAGTACTATTGGCGTTCGCTGTGTAAGAAAAATTATTTGCTACGCCTATTCCTGCCGAATAGTTGTGCAACTGTTCTACAGTGGTATTTAAATTAGGTATGTATAATTTTTGATTCAAGCCTCTTTTTATTTCTCCCAACAAATATACTAAATATCGATAAAAGAACAAAACGACCATTTAATTAACTAAAATACCTATATATTAAAAAGCTTACAACATCTCTAAACTTGAGTTAAAATAGTTAAAAACAAGCTACAATAAAAAAACTAACGAATAAAAGCTAATCGATTTGAGTATAGATGTCTAGCAGAAAGAAAAAAACACCATTAAAAACTTACTACTTACATCTCATTCATTACCTTTGCTTTTCTTATAATCCATTTTTATCATAACAATGAAAATAACCGAACATATTAAAAACGCAAACAAGACCTTGTTTTCGTTTGAAATTATACCGCCATTAAAAGGAAAAGGAATAGAAGCGCTATACGAAGGAATTGACCCCTTAATGGAATTTGAACCACCATTTATAAATGTAACTTACCATAGAGAAGAATATTCTTATAAAGAAATGGGAGATGGATTATTGAAAAAAATATCGATAAGAAAAAGACCAGGGACAGTGGGAATTTGTGCTGCTATAATGCATAAATACAAGGTAGATGCTGTCCCTCATCTAATTTGTGGAGGTTTTAATGTAGAAGAAACAGAAAATGCATTAATCGATTTACAATTTTTAGGTGTCGATAATATACTAGCACTTCGAGGAGATCCTATAAAAACAGAAGCTTCATTTTCTCCAGAAAAAGGGGGGCATCGGTATGCTGTTGAGTTAATTGAACAAATAAAAAATTTGAATCACGGTCAATACTTAGAACGTATGAACCAAAACAAACCAACAAATTTTTGCATTGGAGCTGCTGGATACCCAGAAAAGCATTTTGAGGCAATGAATCCTACCTCTGATTTAAAACACTTGAAAGAAAAAGTAGATGCAGGAGCTGAATATATTGTCACTCAATTGTTTTTTGACAATCAAAAATATTTTGATTTTGTAAAAAAATGCCGTTCAGTAGGAATAACCGTTCCTATTATACCTGGAATAAAGCCAATAACAAATATGCGTCATATTTCTTTTTTACCTAAATTCTTTAATGTAGATTTACCATTAGATTTATCTAACGAGCTAGAAAAATGTAAAACAAATGAGGCTGTTAAACAAGTTGGCTTTGAATGGGGAGTTATGCAAGCAAAAGAACTAGTTAAAAATAACGTACCAGTTTTACATTTTTACACAATGGGAAAAGGTGAAGCTGTAAAAAATATAGCCAGTAATGTTTTTTAAAAAATAAAAAAGTTTAAGTATTATGTTTGAAAATTGGTTTTCGAGTTCAATCACTAAAATAGATTTAAAAATGACTAAAGTAATTTCTTTTATCAGTAGAAAAGGAGGCACAGGAAAGACTACCAACGCCATAAACCTTGCCACATCACTAAACAGTATTGGGTATAAAGTTATGCTAGTTGAAACAGACACAAACTACACGTTGATTTCCTCTAGAAAGCTAGAACTCTTTAAACGAAAAGAAAAAGAAGACAATTACTTCCCTATTTTAGCATCGGAAGACCACCGAGTAGCAGAAGAAATAGCTCAATTAAAAGCTAGTAATTCTTTTGACATTATAATTGTAGATAGCGCAGGAAAAACTACGGATACAGGAATTAGAGAACTCTGTTTAGCATCCGACATGATTGTAATAACAACTAGTTTGACTCAAAACGACCTATTGGTAACTTATCAAACGGTAAAAGATTTACTACCTGCCAAAGAAATAAAAAAAGAACTACAACTTTGTATTTTACCCAACAGAATACATTCACACACCAGAATGAGAACAGTAAAAGAAACGTTAATAGACTTAGAAGCTGACGTAATTGACACCTACGTACCTCAACGAAAAATTTATACTACTCCAAGTACAATCGATGTAGAAAAAAAATATTTAAATGTTGCAAACGAAATTGTAAAAAAACTTAAATAATGGCAAAAAAAAACAACACATTATCCGACTTGTCTGATTTTTTAAATCAAAACCCTAACCAAATTGAAGTAGGAAAAGTAACCTCTAAAGAAGATTTTATTTCTAGAGCTCCAAATAACTTAGTCAACGTAAGCAAACCTAAGAAAAAACCAGCTAGAAAAAGCCAAAAATCTTTAGCTGACATTGCAGCATTCTTACATGAAAAAGCTGAAAAAGAAAACAAAAGTTTTACCGAGTTATGGCTACAATTATTGGAAGAAGGAGTTAGAATAGATCCATTATTAAAACACACTACTGCTTTTAAAATGATGAAAACAATAAGAAAAACATCTGTAAATGTAGTGCTTGAAGGAATTACACAATTGATAAAAAGGAAATAGAATGAAGGTGTTATTTGCTTTTTACTGCCTCACGATTTCTATTAATTTATTTTCTCAAAAAGGTTCTAAACAAAAAATTTACAGTTCATTTATTGTTTTAAATGACAATTTAGAATCAACAAGAAGTCTTTTGTCAAAACAAATAAGCAAACAATATTTTGATTTAATAAAAGAAAAAGGAAGCGACTCTTTAATTGTTATCAAATCAGACTCTTTAAGAACAAAAACAAATGATTTAGTTAACTATCTTAGTCGAATAAAAATATTTTTGATTGTTAAAACCGAAGATTTAGACAAAAGAGTTGTCGTCGAAAACGACACTATTATTGGTCTTGAGCAACTCAATCATTTTGACGACTACTTTACCCCCACAGAACTTTTGATAGGAGAAAGCCTATGGAAAGCTAAAAAAGGTAAATATACGGCTAATGAAATTTCAAACAATATAACAAAATATACTTCCTTTATTCAAGACTTTTATTTAAACAATAATGACAGAAAAATAATTTACATCAATGAATTTTGGTCTCCAAATAATTTTTACCACAAGCCACTAGCAGGAATCATAACGCAACTATCTCAAATGCAACTAGACATTAGATTAACCGAACAATCGGCTATTAATTATTTACAAACAAAATGAAACACTTCCTTCTCTCTTTTTTCCTTGGATTAGCACTATTATCAAATGCCCAAACCTTAACACCTAAAACATTACTCGATTTAAAAATAACTTCGGTTGAAAAAATGAGAAAGCTTTTAGACAACACCACGTTTTTAGTTTATAAAGACGACGTATTAACAGACTCTATTCTTTTAGAAAAAGGAAGGTTTAAGATGAAACTAGATACAGGTTTAGTCTATAAAATAATTATAAAAAAAGAAGATTATGTTTCTAAATTTGTGATATTGAACACAAAAGAAGCGCCTTTAAAATCAAAGAAGTTTACAAAACTAAAAATAGACATTGGTTTATTTCATAAAAAAAAGAACCTAAATGTCGCATTCTTAAAAACAGAACCTATTGGTTACGCTAGGTATGATTTTATTACAGAAAAAATGGCTTGGGACATTCCTTACTTAGACCTAATGAAAGCTAAAATTATTAGAGCAACTTTAGACTATGCTAAAAGTAAAGAAACACCGTAAAAAAAACCTCCCCATCTCAAAACAATTAACTAAAACGGCACTAATG
The DNA here is from genome assembly GCA_947311095.1 of uncultured Flavobacteriales bacterium. GTDB lineage: Bacteria > Bacteroidota > Bacteroidia > Flavobacteriales_D > Parvicellaceae > S010-51. The sequence continues at coordinate 5,529 of CAMZKF010000155.1, read as the reverse complement.
TTAATTTAATATTATTTTTCTACCAAATACTCTATTTTTTTAAGATAAATTAATACCTATATGAAATACATCATATATCTTTGTATTAAACAACTAAAATCTTAGAAAAATGAAAAAATCTTACTTATTTATTGTTGCCTTATTGGCAGCTTCGTTTTCTTTTGCCCAAGGCTCAGAAGACTTCACAAACTTAGCAGCAGGAACATCATACTCCGACGGCAGTTTTGCAGGAAACAATGGAATTACGTGGACGTACACACAATCTAGAGATGCAGCACAAAACACAGGAGGATTACCAGCTCAACTCCCCGCTTTAATGCTTCGAAGAACAGCTAGTAATAGTAACGTTATTTCATCTACTATAACAGGTGGAATACAAGATTTCTCTGTTAAATTATACAAACAATTTACAGGAGGTGGAAACAGACAAGTTGAACTTTTTGTAAATGGAACTTCTTATGGTACATCAACTCCATTTGATGATTACAACGAGCATATTTTCTCCGTTACAGGTATTAACGTTGCAGGAGCTGTAACGATTGAATTAAGAAATATCACATCAAAACAAATTGCTATTGATGATATCAGTTGGACTGCTATGGCAGGAGGAGCGGTTGTTGATACAATTGCAACGGTAAGCTCGGTAGATGCTTCGGTTTTAGAAAATGTAGGAACAGTAGATGTAAATGTAACATTGAATCAAGCGCCTGTTTTAGATAAAACCATTGATTTAGCTTTAACTTCTGGAAACGCAGCGGTAATTGGAAATTTCACAACTCAAACACTTACTTTTACAGCAGGAGGATCACTTACCCAAACAGTAACATTAAACATAACACCTGGTCAATTAAGTTCGGCTAGTGAAGTATTTGACTTTATGCTAACCAACCCAAGTACAGGTTTGGAAATAGGAGCTGATACCACCTATCAATTAACAGTAAATCAAATGCCTGTTAACCCTAGTGCTTGTTCTGAATTATTCTTTTCTGAATATATAGAAGGTTCTTCTAGTAATAAAGCTTTTGAAATATACAATCCTACAAATCAAACTATAGATTTATCTTCTTACGCTGTTTACTTATACAAAAACGGAGGTTCAACACCTTATGATACATTAGCTTTAACAGGAATGTTAGCGTACGATTCTGTTTATGTAGCTGCTTCTCCATCTGCTGATTCTGTAGGAATTAGAATAAAATCGGATACATTACACTCTGTTTGCTTTTTTAATGGAGACGATGCTTTAGCTTTATTCAATGGAAATACAATGGTTGATGTAATTGGAGTAATTGGTACAGACCCAGGTTCTTCTTGGACTGTTGGAACAGGAGCTACTAAAGACTATACACTAGTAAGAAAAGCAACTATAACCAATGGAGAGTTAACTTGGATTGGAGTTGGAGATACTCAATGGGATGTTTACCCACAAAATGATTTTTCTTTCTTAGGAGCTCATACAGCTACTGGTTGTCAAACTCAATCTAGTTTACATACTGTTGTTGTAACCGATGCTAACACTATCTGCGAAGGAGATAGCATTCAATTTACTACAACAACTACTGGTGGAACTTCCCCATACTCTTATGCTTGGAGCTTTGGAGATGGAGGTTCGGCTATGAACATGAACGAAAATCACACTTACACAACTGCTGGAACATATACAATTTCACTAGTAGTGACTGATGATGCTAGTGCTTCGGTTGACACAACATTTAATATTGTGGTTCAAAACTGTACAGCTACTGCTTTAGCACAAACCACTACTGTTGACACTCTTGTTTGCGTAGGTTCAGACATTCAATATACTACTACTGCAACAGGAGGAACTACACCTTACTCTTACGCTTGGAATTTTGGAGACGGAAACAGTTCTACTACCGCTAACGGAACACACTCTTATGCAGCAGCAGGAAGCTATACTGTTTCTCTTACAGTAACTGATGATGCTAGTGCTTCGGTTGACACTACTATTTCGGTTGTGATTGAAGATTGCTCTTCTATATTGGAAAACCAAGATAGCTTTGTTACTATTTATCCAAATCCTTCAACTAATGGAGTGATAAACTTAACCAACATAGAAAACAATTCTATTGTTGTAATTTATAACGTAATTGGAAAAGCGGTACTAAAAACAAAAGCTAACAACAATGATGTCATAAATATTTCAGAACTTGTAAAAGGAAACTATTTTATATCAATTTCTAACAATAAGAATATTATTACTAAAAAATTAATCATAGAATAGAGAATACTCAAATTCAAAAAAAGCTATCTACTACTTGTAGGTAGCTTTTTTTTTGATATTTTTACAATACAAAACTAAAAATTGGAAAAGTACATCACGATAGTAATATTAGCAGGAACAACAATTGTGTTTTTAATACGATATATAAAAGTTTACTCATGGAAAAAGCCTAAGAAAGAACTATCCTCCGATGATAAACAATTTTTATTAGCTAACATAAAATACTACGCACACCTCTCTGATTTAGATAAAAAAATATTTGAATATAAAATTCAAGAGTTTTTACTTAATGTAAAAATAATAGGAGTCGATACAACCGTTACAAAAAAAGACAAACTTCTAATCGCTTCAAGTGCCATAATTCCAATTTTTGCCTTTAAAAATTGGCAATACAGAAATCTAAAAGAAATAATTGTATATCCTAGCAATTTTAATCTCGATTTTAAAACATCTGGTCCACTTAGAAATATAAAAGGCTTAGTAGGAACAGGATACATGGAAGGTAAAATGTTGCTTAGTAAAACGGCACTTCATCATGGGTTTTCTAATCAAACAGACAAAAGAAATACAGCTATTCACGAATTTATACATCTTATAGATAAAGCAGACGGAGTTGTTGATGGAATACCTCAGGTGCTGTTAGAAGAACCTAATCAAATACCTTGGCTGGAATACATTTACAAACAAATAGGATCAATAAAAACAAAACAATCGGATATAAACGAATACGGCGCTACCAATGAAATGGAATTTTTTGCTGTAGCCAGTGAATATTTTTTTGAACGTCCAAAACTACTAAAGAAGAAACACCCAGAACTTTATCAAAAACTAGAACATATATTTAAACAAGATATGATCAAACGTTGGTAAAAAAAATTAAACTTTTTGTATTTGTTTTTTCTTGCTTCGCTGAACAGCTAATAGCGAAATTAGACCTAAGACAATCATCATAACTGTTTGAGAAGCCCAAATCATCATTCCTAAAGCATTACCCACACCTGTTGCTTCATCACTACCGAGAGTTCCACTTAAATAATGAGCGATTACAATACCTACTAAAAGTGGATAAGCCCCCATTCCTCCGTTGGTAAACATAATACCTAAAGTACCTGCTATAAAACCAATTAGAATACCTCCAAAGGGAATTGATTTAGTCTCATCTAAACTATAAAAACAAAGGCTAAAAAATAAAATATACGCTCCCCAAATAAATAATGTATGAAGAATAAACGCCAAAGGGTTTTTAGATTTAAACACAGAAAAAACTCCTGCTATAATTTCTTTAAATAACGTAACAAATTTAGTTGCGATAGTAGGAATAAACTTCCAAACTAAAACACTTACAATAATAAAAAAAACAAAAATAGACCCTAACACTACAAAAGCATTACCTCCATTGTTTTGAGATGAAGTTCCAATAGAATTATTTGCTAATAATTCCATTAAATCGTCGTAACTAAAAAATAAAGCGAGTAAAACAATAACACCAAGCATTAAAACATCGAATACACGTTCGGCTATAATTGTACCTAGAGACTTTGTAAAGGGAACGCCTTCGGTTTGAAAAAGAACTCCTGCTCGTGAGGCTTCTCCAGCTCGTGGAATCAATAGGTTCATTATATAACCAATCATTAAAGCATTGTAGCGATTAAAGAGGGTGGTTTTGTATCCTATTGGTTCTAACATATATTTCCAACGAATAGCTCGACTCAAATGACTAAGAAAGCTAAGGAATAAAGACAAAACGAACCAAAAATAATTTGCCGTTTTTAAAGCTCTAAAAAAACTAGCTCTATCTTTATCTGTCATCGCATCCCAAAAATACCACATTAAATAAACGCCTATTAGTAGAGGAATTATGACTTTAAGAATATTAATTATTTTTGATTTCATAAAATTTTAAAATAATATTACTATTTGCGTTAGAGATGGCAATGGTAGCTTTGAGTTTTTGTTAAAATTAGTAAAACTTGGCTAAAAAGAGCGATTTTATGAGCTCCTTTTTAGCTTAGTGTACTTTTTTAAAAAAACTAAAACTACAAATGGACAGCTCGTTTAAACGCCCTAAAGATAATTTTTACAAACATTTAATAACATAGGCTTACTTTTAATAGTTTGAATTTTTAATCGTATTGCCTTTAAAACAAACTGATTTTTAATTACTCTATTCTATTTGTTTCAGGATTGGGAAATACAATAGATGGTTTGAATGATTTAGCTTCTTCAAAATCCATTGTTGCATAACCAATAATAATAACAACATCTCCAACTGCTACACGTCTAGCTGCGGGACCATTTAAGCAAATAACACCTGAATCTCTCTTGCCTTTTATAATGTAGGTTTCTATGCGTTCTCCATTGTTTACGTTTACAATTTGAACTTTTTCGCCTTCAATAAAATTAGCTGCTTCCATCAATGTTTCATCTATGGTAATGCTTCCTATATAATTTAAATCCGCTTCTGTTACCCTTACACGGTGTATTTTTGATTTAAAAATCTCAATTTTCATAATGCTGCAAATTTATACAAAAATCTCGACATTATCGATAAGTCTTACATTTCCTATTTTACAAACTACAAAAGCCCTATATTTTCTATCTTTATGAAGGTTAAAAACAGGTTTTAGTGTTTCTATTTCTGCGACAATCAAATATTCAGGTGTACCAACTTTAGCTAATTCATCTAATCCTTCTTTTAAAAAAGAAGTGATATCTCCTTTTTTACAATTATTTTGCAAATACATGAGTACTTTATGCAAGGTTAGAGCTTTTTCTTTATCTTGAAGTGATAGCAGAGCATTTCTAGAACTCATAGCTAAACCATTGTTTTCTCTAACAATGGGACAGCCCACAACCTCAACGTCTATTTGCAAATCTTTAGCCATTTTTCGAATGACCATGTATTGTTGGAAATCTTTTAATCCAAAAAAAGCTTTTTGAGGGGTTACAATTTCAAAAAGTAGCTTAACTACCCGCATAACTCCATCAAAATGCCCCGGTCTTTTTTCCCCCTCCATAACAGAAGCTAAATTGCCTAAATCGATAGAAAAATCGGTTTCATTTAGGTAAACATCTTCAACCGTTTCTGGTAAATACAAGACATCACAACCTACATTTTTAAGTATAAAAATATCATTGTCGTGCGCAATGGGATAATTATCGAAATCTGATTGTTCGTTGAACTGAGTTGGATTTACAAAAATACTACAAACAACAATAGTTGTTTCTTCTTTTGCTTGTTGTATCAAAGATAGATGTCCATTGTGAAGTGCTCCCATAGTAGG
>CAMZKF010000154.1 GCA_947311095.1 uncultured Flavobacteriales bacterium | reverse complement strand
TTTTTTTACTTTTTAATGATACGACTCGTTATTATTAACATTATAGACAATAGCCAAACATAATATCCATTGAGTATTACCGAATTATTAACAAATACAAATAACCAAATTAAACTACTACTAATCGCTAGAACCGATAAAACAAGTGTAATTATTTTATTTTGAGGAATAAACCAGCCAATAATCAACCCTATAACCCAAAAATTAGAAAGCATAGCAAAAATATATTTAAAATAATCAGAGGCTGTGGTAATAATCAATATTTCGGAATATTGCAACAACATGCTTTCCCAACCTAATAATTTTACTCCTAATGAAAATTGTAGTGTAGGCATAAAAAAAGAAGCCAAATAAATGGCTATACCAATAAAGAAAAGTATTTTATTCTTGTTCATTTTTTTTATTTAAAGATTTTATTTGAGAATTGCATTGCAATTTTAAAAGCTTCTTCATCTAGATTATGCGCTATTTTATTTTTATTTAAATAATAAAGTATATTTTCTGTTGCCATGTTTCCTGTTAAAACATCTTTTGCCATGGGACACCCTCCATAACCTCTAATAGCACTATCAAAACTATTGCAACCGCTACTAATCGCCGCTTCAATTTTCTCTTCCCAAGTTGTCGGAGTTGTGTGTAAATGAGCTCCTATATTAACTTCTGGAAATTCGGGTATTACTTTATTAAATAAATTAGCTATTGTTTTACTATTTGAAACACCAATTGTATCGGAAAGTGCTAGGTTTTTAACATTAAATTCCGTCATTAGTTTTTCTGCCCAATGCGCAACAATATAAGGACTCCATTCATCTTCGTATGGATTACCAAAAGCCATAGAGAGATAAGTCATCATCTTTTTATTGTGTTTTAAACATAAATTTTGAACTTGATCCAATCTTTTTAGTGATTCTTGTATGGTTGAATTTATATTTCGTTTTTGAAATGTTTCTGATATTGAAAAAGGAAAACCAAGGTAAGTCACTTCGTCGTATTGAACAGCTTCTTCTGCTCCTCTCCTATTAGCAACTATGGTCAGTAATTTTGAACTAGAGTTTTTAAAATCTATTTTTCTTAAAACTTCTTTTGTATCTGCCATTTGAGGTATTGCTTTCGGAGATACAAAACTACCTATATCTACAACATCGAATCCAACTTTTAAAATTTTATCGAGGTATTCTATCTTCAGCTGTGTTGGAATAAATTCTTTAATTCCTTGCATAGCATCTCTAGGGCATTCGGTTAACTTAATCATGTGCTTAGTTTAGAATTATAAAGTTAGGTATAATATAATAAATATACTAATACTTATAAAATTCTCTGAAAAACACTGCATTTACAGCGAGTAATATCAGCTTATTTTTTTTATTGTAAACTCAACAAAATAATATTCCTGTTTTTTTATTGCTAATTTTATTCAAAAAAGGAATGAAAATAAATTATAACTACTTACTGCGTATTTTATAACAAAGTTATCTCCAACTAAATAGCTTTTATTGTTTTGTAATCTACATATATTTGATAGATTTGTAACGAATAAAAATTAATAAAGGTAAAAAGATAGACTTCATTAAGATTAAATATCGAAACACTTTTATAGAATATTAGCACAAGTTATATTTCATATTACAGATATAACACATAAAAATTTAAGATGAAAAAATATTTATTATTTATTATAATTTTAATTTTAGGAGAGCTTAATGCTCAGCAAACCATTAGAGGAAATGTAGTCGATTTAGAATCTAAATATCCCCTACCAGGTGTTAATGTAGTTGTGATTTCAGATACGACGCAACTTTTGGGAGCTGCTACAGATATGTATGGGAATTTTAAAATCGAAAATGTATCTTACGGACGACAGGAATTGAGAATTACTTATTTAGGCTATAACACGCAATACGTTACAACAATTGTAAATTCGGCAAAGGAAGTTGTTTTAAATATAAAACTTGAAGAGTCTTCTACGATGATGGATGAAGTTGTCATTTCTTCGAGCAACGGAAACGATGTAAAAAATGAAATGCAGTTGTCAGTGCACAAGTTTTTTCGGTAGAAGAAACAGAACGCTATGCTGGAAGTAGAGGCGACCCTGCTCGTATGGCGAGTAATTTCGCAGGAGTTTCGGGATCTGACGATAGTCGAAACGACATTGTAGTAAGAGGTAATTCACCTTTAGGAGTTATTTATAGAGTCGAAGGAGTCGATATCCCCAATCCCAATCACTTTGCAGTTTCAGGTTCTACAGGAGGTCCTATTAGTATTATTAATAATAAATCGTTGGCCAATAGTGATTTCTTTACAGGTGCTTTTCCGTCGGAATATGGAAATAGTCTTTCAGGGGTTTTTGATTTGAAATTGAGGTCAGGAAATAGCGAAAAACATGAATTTACAGCACAGCTAGGTTTGTTTGGTACAGAGTTATCGGTTGAAGGTCCTTTATCTAAAAAGAAACGTTCATCTTTTATTATGATGTATCGCTATTCGACTTTAGTATTGTTTGGAAAACTAGGTATTAATTTAGGAACTTCGGCTATACCTTATTATCAGGACATGAATTTTAAATTTAATTTCCCTATGAAAAACGGAGGAAACCTGTCGCTTTGGGCTATGGGAGGTTTAAGCTCTATTAACATAAAAATAAGTGATCAGAAAGACGCTTCTGAATTGGATTCTTATGCTGTAAATGACAAAGACCAAATTTTTAAAACAGGTATGGGTGTAGGTGGATTGACCTATTCGCAACCTTTAAATGAAAAAACGTATTTAAAATCGACTTTAGCAATGTCGATAGCAAATCAAAACGCACATCATCAATTAATTTATAGAAGAATAGACAGTTTAAATAAATTTCAATTGGATTCGATTACCGATTTTATGCGATTTAATTTCAAAACTAATAAAATAACAAGTTCTACTTTTATAAATTCAAAACTTACTAAAAAAAGTATATTAAAAGTAGGTTACAATGCCGACATGTATTTTGGTAGTTTTCACGACAGTATAATTGATACAGCTTCTTACACTTGGAATGTAAGGTGGAATGAAAATCCTACCTTTGCATTAATACAACCTTACGTTTCTTATAAATACAAGTTCTCTAAAAATTTGGTAATGACAGCAGGTTTACATTATTCTTATTTTTCACTTAACAATTCTACATCAGGTATAGAACCGAGAGGAGGTCTAAAATGGACTATGAAAGATGGTGGAGCTGTTAGCTTCGGAGTGGGAAGACACAGCCAAACGCAACCCATTTATTCTTACTACTACATTTTACCTGGAAATACCAAAGCACATAATAAAAACATGGGCATGAGCAAGAGTAATCATTTAGTGTTGGGCTATGCTCGTAGATTGACAAAAAAAATAGGGTTAAAATTAGAAACCTACTACCAAAGTTTGAGTAAAGTACCCGTAGAAATACGTCCATCTGCTTTTTCATTAATCAATGGAGGAAGTGGTTTTTCTCGTTTGTT
>CAMZKF010000153.1 GCA_947311095.1 uncultured Flavobacteriales bacterium | reverse complement strand
CATTGTATAATTAATTTTAGATTATTATCATACAAATTTACATTAATTTTGTTAAAATTATTGATTTATTAGAGTGGAATCTATTAATATAATTATTTTCTAGCAACAACTTTCTTAACAGCTTCAATTATATTAACGGTTTCTAAACCATATTTAGCCATCAATTCATCTGGCGTAGCACTTTCTCCAAACGAATCATTAACAGCTACAAATTCCATAGGAGTAGGCAAGTTTGTTGCTAAAACTTGAGCAATGCTTTCTCCTAATCCTCCTGCTATTTGATGTTCTTCTGCACTTACGACAGCTCCCGTTTTTTGTACGGATTCTAAAATCGATTTAACATCTAATGGTTTTATGGTATGAATATTAATAACTTCAACGCTTATCCCTTCTTTTTCTAATTCTTTAGCAGCTTCTAAAGCTTTCCAAACCAAATGTCCTGTTGCAAATACTGACACATCTGTTCCTTCTGTTAAGTGTAAAGCTTCTCCAATTATAAAAGGTTGATTTTCTGGTATAAATATAGGAACTTTAGGTCTTCCAAATCTTAAATAAACAGGTCCCTCAAAGTCAGCAATAGCTAAGGTAGCGGCTTTTGTCTGGTTGTAATCACAAGGGTTTATAACTGTCATTCCAGGTAACATTTTCATCATTCCAATATCTTCCAATACTTGATGTGTAGCTCCATCTTCACCTAAAGTTAATCCTGCGTGAGAAGCACAAATTTTTACATTTTTATCAGAATAAGCAATCGATTGACGAATTTGGTCGTAAACCCTACTTGTAGAGAAATTGGCAAAAGTACCTGTAAATGGAATCTTACCTCCAATTGTCATTCCTGCGGCAATACACATCATGTTTGCTTCTGCAATTCCTATTTGAAAAAATCGTTCAGGATTTTCATCTTTAAACTGGTTCATTTTCAAAGACCCTATTAAATCTGCACAAAGAGCCACAACATTTTTATTTGTTCTTCCCAATTCAGCTAGTCCATCACCAAAGCCAGAGCGAGTGTCTTTAGTTCCTAATACAGGATATTCTTTCATAATTAATGTTTTTTTAAAAAGTTATTTTTTCGGTTAAATTTGGTGAAATTTTTATTTCTTTTTCAATCGTATGTGCTGTATTCATCGACTTTTCAGACCTAAATATTATTTTATATTTTCCTGGTTGTAATTTGTAAGCTAAAAAATTACTTTTTTCAGTAATGTTACAAACCCAATTATTTTTACCGTTTTTTATCGAAAATATAGCACACGGTCCAGCTCCTTTGCTTATTTCGAGCGTTCCATTTTGAGGTATTGTTATTTGAGTATTTTTACTTTGATTAATTTTTACATCGTCAATGTAAATTCGAGGTAAAGTCAGTATTTCTAAATCATAACTGCCTACAATATATTTGTGGTCGTAGTTCATCGTTTGTACATTTAACGTATTCAAATCTCCTCTTTTTCTTACAATACAATTTATATTGGTGTACTTCGAATCACTCCCTTGTATTTTTAATTCTAAATTTCCCTGTGGAACATCTATTGCTATTGTATTGTGAATACCAGCTTTAAGCTTTATGTTTTCCAAAACTTGTTCGGGAGTGGAATGGACGACTAGTTTGTATGTGTACAAGGGATTGAGCGAAATTGTATCTGGAACTCTTTTTCTGTTAATAGTATGCATATAGGTATGCATTAATTTACCGTTTTTTTGATTGTAAAAAGACATGGTAACATCTGTTTCCGAAGGTTGTTTTTTAGTATCTAACAAATTTACTTGTACCGTAGTGTTGTTTAGTGCTTGACTGACAACAAAGTTCAATACACTTTTAAAAGAGTCTTCTGTTTCGGCACTCAAAAACTCGCCAATGCATTCAAATTGACTCAAATAACTAGTATCTAAACCTAGCCCAATTATAAAAGGTTGAAGTTTTATTCCTTTTTCTCGCAAAGCTTTAGAAACAGCACAAGGGTCTTCGTCACAAGCCACTATTCCGTCAGAAATTAAGATAATTATATTTCTACAATTATCACATTCAGGAAAATCTTCAGCTGCATATTCTAGCGAGCGAGCAATAGGAGTCGTCCCTTTAGGTTGCAAACCTCTAATTTTACTTTGAATACGAGTAATGTTGGCATCTCCAGCAGCTAAAGGAACTTCTAATTTGGTATCCGAACAGTCTTGATGTCCAGGAATTATACGTGTTTGATGTCCGTACATTCTTAAACCAACCTCTATGTTTTCTAACCCTTTTAAGCTGTCTAGTGTTTGTGTGAGGAGTCTTTTAGCAATTTTTATTTTCGTCCCTTTTTCCCATTGAGCATTCATACTATTGGAACCATCAAAAATAAATAGAATCCTCGTTTTCTTAACTTCTTGAGAATAAAATCTATCAGTTGCCATAAAAGCAAAAATAGAAAGGAGTAATATTTTTATAAAAGTTTTCATTGTCTTTGTTTTGGTCAAGCTCATTCAATAATGATTCCAAAATTAGATTGTTAATTTGTTTCGTTAGTTCATTTTATTAACTCACCGAAGAGTTAGTTGCATTCTAAAAGTTTTCTTAGTGATAAGTCTTAAAGTCTAATATTTTAAAGCTTATCACTGTTCTGCTTATTCTCAATGTCGAGGTGAAATATTTTCTTTTGGGCGTTCGAGCAGGCTATCCGCTATATCTTTTTTGTTTTTTTTGAAATAAAAAAACAAAAAAGGATGCCGCTTCTATCCTTAACGCAAATGGAGTTTTGTTATTTTCAAATTAAAATTAGTTTACAATCAAAAGCTACAATTAGTTTAATATTTAATTATATTTTTTTTTTGAATTAATAAATTTAATAATCACCTAAAGTTTCTTCATTTTGAGCCAAAGCACTAGCTAATTGTTCGTCGTTTGGAGGAGAACCGTGCCATTTGTGTGTTCCCATCATAAAGTCAACACCATTACCCATTTCTGTTTTCATAATAATAACAACAGGCTTTCCTTTTCCTGTCATTGATTTAGCTTTGTCTAACGTTTCGATAACTTCTGCTACATTATTGCCATTCATGGTTAATACCAACCAACCAAAAGCCTTCCATTTACCTTCTAAATCACCCAAAGGCATTACATCATCAATGTCTCCGTCAATTTGCTTATGATTATAATCAACAGTAGCGATTAAATTATCTACATTTTTACCAGCAGCATACATCATCGCTTCCCAAATCTGACCTTCTTGCAATTCTCCATCTCCATGTAAGGTATATATCAAACTACTGTCGTTGTTTAATTTTTTTGTTTGAGCAGCACCAATAGCAACCGAAAGACCTTGTCCCAACGAACCACTAGCAATTCTAACACCAGGTAAACCTTCATGAGTAGTAGGGTGACCTTGCAAACGTGTATTTAAAATTCTAAAAGTATTAAGTTCTTTCACAGGGAAGTAACCTACTCGGGCAAGGACGCTATAAAAAACAGGGGAAATATGACCATTAGACAAAAAGAATAAATCTTCACCTATACCGTCCATTTTAAAATCTTTAGCATTATACTTCATCGTGTGGTTGTATAAAACCGTCAAAAACTCAACACAACCAAGCGAACCACCAGGGTGTCCCGATTGAACCTTGTGAACCATTCGTACAATATCTCGTCTGGTTTGTGTACATTTTTTATTTATTTCTTCTATTTGATGCATCCTTTTTAGTTTTAATTTCGTCTCGGTTACAAATATAGTTTTTTAAGGTGTAAAAAGATTAGTTTTTTATTGTTTTATAAAAAAAGATAAAAGAAATATAAATAGATTAGAATTAAATTAATACTTTCGCACATTAAGAATACTAAAAATAAATAGAATTATGAAAAAAATATTGTTTTTAACTATAATAGTAACTTTCTATACAGGAAGTTTTTTTGCACAACAAACAATAACTGTTGGAACTCCCGATTATTCTGTGGCAAAAGCTAATGGAACACTAAATAACTATAACGTGGTTAACCCTGAGTTAACTCCAATTAGACCTACTGTATCTCAGTTGTCTTTAAACAGAACGCCTACGCAGTGTTTCGGTTATACACCTCCAAATCCAGGTGTCCCTCCTCATTCTATGGGTGATGATAGTAGTTTGCCTCCGGTTTCCTTACCTTTTACTTTCTGTATGTATGGAGCTAATTATAATTCGGTTTACATAAATTCAAATGGAAATGTAACATTTGGAAATTCAAATACTTCGTTTTCTTCGAATTCGTTTCCTTCAAATTCTTCCAATCCGATGTTAGCTCCGTTTTGGGCTGATATTGATATGAGAGGGGTAGGAAATGCTTATTACGAAGTGTTTCCGCATGCTGTTGTTGTTCATTGGGTTGATTGTGGGTATTATAGTCAGCACGTAGATAAGAAAGTGTCAGTTCAATTAATATTTACCGACGGAAGTTCTCCTTTGTTAGCTCCAGGTAACAATGTAGGGTTCTTTTACGAAGATATGAATTGGACAACAGGAGACGCTTCTGGAGGACTTAATGGTTTTGGAGGAACTCCTATGACTGTTGGGGTTGATAATGGAGATAATACAAACGGGTTTCAATTAGGAAGGTTTGATACTTCTGGTATGAGTTATGATGGTCCTTTTGGAGCTAACGACGGCATTGATTGGTTAGATAATAAATCTTTTATGTTCAATGTTTGTAACTCTTCAAATATACCGCCAGTTATTAATGGTATTCAAGTTTGTGATACCCTAAGAGTTTGTTTGGGGGACAGCTTACCTATTAATTTCGATGTGCTAGCAGTGGAACAGAACCAAACATCTGGAGCCTTTATTGATACCACAGGCGTTTTTGGTTATACTGAAATTAGTTATACACCAGGGGTAGCGGGAGCAAATGGTAATCCAGCTCATTTGAGTGGCTTTTTCAGGTCTCTAGTTGTCGATACTTTTACTCTTGGTATTAACTATTTTGATAATGGGATTCCATTGGACACCTTATCTATGGATTTAGTTATAATTATAGATACATTACCTTATAATCCAATTCTAATTTCAGATACAACATTATGTATTGGACAAACGGTAGAAATAGGAGCTGGTAATTCATTTGATACTTACTATTGGACAGATACAAATAATGTGTTTTTAGGAGCAGATTCTTCAGAGTTAATGCCTGTAGGTTGGAATTATTTAGAGGTTACAATCAATGGGTGTGTTGATCACGATAGTGTATATGTTGATCATTTTGCTGATTTTACTCCTGTTTTTTCAGGAGATACAGTTTATTGCTTTCCTGATTCATCTGTTATTACAGTTGATTCTTCAGCATATACATCTATGACTTGGACAATGAATCAAGGGGTTGATACTTTGTCTCATAATGATACAATTACGCTAGGAAATGGAATATATAATTTAGCTATTTCGGATACAAATGGCTGTACCTTTAATAATAATGTTTTAATTACAGAATTTCAATCTTTTGTATCAATTAATGGAGCTACAACCTATTGCGAAGGAGATTCTGTCCTTTTAAATGCTCCTATTGGATTTGATTCTTATGCTTGGAAAGATGAAATGACAGGAAATGGTATCAGTACGGTTGATTCAGCTTATGCAACTTCTGGAACGACTACATTAATCGTCTCAGGGCTGGGAGGATGTTTCGCTTATGATACGATTGCTATTGCAGAAATAGTTGTTCCAACTCCAGTAATAACAGGTCAACATCAAATCTGTCCCCCATATCATTCAATTACTTACCAATCGACATTAACGTTTAATAATACTGTATATACGAATTATGAATGGTTATTAGGAAATTCAACTCCTACAACTCCTTCAGTAAATGTATCTGCTGGAATATATTATGTAGCAGTTGATTATCAAGGTTGTTTAGATACTTCAGCAGCTTTTACCGTTGTTCAGAGTGTTGAAGAACCTATGAATATGATTTATTCGAATAAGGTATGTGAAAATAGTTCCGTTTTATTAGAGTCAGGAACAACTTACTCTAGTTATACTTGGAGTACAGGAGCTACAACAAATAGTATATCTGTAACACAAGGAGGAGCTTATACTTTAAATGTAGTTGATGCAAATGGATGTTTGAATGACACCACAATTAATGTAGTGCTTTATAATGGAGTTCCAGATATAAGTGCACAGCCTACTGCTTGTTTAGGTGATCAAATAGCTTTGAGTAATGCAACTGTTCCAGATGGTGGAGGTGTATGGAGTTATAATGGACCAGGAGTTTTGTCATTTTCTCCAAATGCTAGTTTTCCTTATCCTAGTGTTTCAGTTGATGAAGCAGGAACATATGAAATAGTATTTACACATAATGAATGTCCAGAATTAACAGATACGTTAACAATAGCATATTCTGATTTACCTATTTTATCTTTATTAACTGGAGATTCCATAACTTTGTGTAATGGAGAGTCAATGTTAGTACAAGCTACTACTTCTGACCCTACAAATACAGTTTGGGAAAGTACAACAGTAGGAGTTCTTGGGATAGGAGACTCTATTAATGTAACTCAAGAAGGCGATTATACGGTGAGTTTAAATAATTACTGTGGTTTATTATCCGCTGATTTTTATGTAACTGTTATTGATTGTAAAATACCAAATATTATTACACCTAATAATGACGGTGAAAATGATGTGTTTAAAACAGATTTAATTGACAGTTATTCAGATGTTGTATTTACGGTTTACAATAGATGGGGACGTAAAGTTTATGAAAAGTCTAGTTATGATAATTCATGGAGTGGAACTTCTAATAGCGGAGCTAAACTTCATGAAGGTACTTACTTTTATGTAATTGCTTACGATAATGGAAATGGTTCTAAAAAAGGAACAATAACTATATTTAGATAAAATAATTTATTATTTTAAACAAAAAAAAAGCTTCTATTTTTAGAGGCTTTTTTTGTTGGTAGATATTTATATAAAATGTATTTTTGCAAGCGTTGTAATTAAAAATTACATTTCGATTGAAATAATCCGATTGTTTTTCGGAAACAAAACAAATATATTATGGCTTTAAAATGTGGAATAGTAGGTTTACCAAACGTAGGGAAATCAACATTGTTTAATTGTTTATCTAACGCAAAAGCACAGAGTGCAAACTTTCCATTTTGTACTATTGAACCCAACGTAGGAACAATTACAGTTCCAGACGAACGAATCAATAAATTAGAAGAAATAGCTAATCCAGAAAGAGTATTACCTACAACAATTGAAATTGTAGATATAGCAGGACTGGTAAAAGGAGCGCATAAAGGAGAAGGATTGGGGAATCAATTTTTGGCAAATATAAGAGAAGTAGATGCTATTATTCATGTAGTACGTTGTTTTGAAGATGGAAATATAATTCACGTAGATGGAAGCATTGATCCTGTTAGAGATAAAGAAGTTATAGATATTGAATTGCAATTAAAAGATTTAGAAACAGTAGAAAAAAGAATTTCTAATATTTCAAGAAAAATAAAAACAGGAGATAAAGAAGCTGTAAAACAGCACGATTTATACATGCTTGTAAAAGAAACTTTAGAGCAAGGAAAATCAGCTCGTTCATTAGATTTGGACGAAGATAGAAAATTAATTTTAGACGAAATGCAATTGATTACAGCAAAACCTGTAATGTATTTGTGTAACGTAGATGAAGATTCAGTAAAAGATGGAAATGCTTTAGTTGATGCACTTAAAGAATCTGTAAAAGGGGAAGGAGCTGAAGTTTTAGTTCTTGGAGTAGGTATTGAAGCCGATATCAATGAGCTAGAAAGCTATGAAGAACGACAAATGTTTT
>CAMZKF010000152.1 GCA_947311095.1 uncultured Flavobacteriales bacterium | reverse complement strand
TAAGGGAATAAATAATGCAATTAATGTTAAAGAATTAAGAAATAAATTATCTTTGACATTAGACCAACTTTTTTTTATGTTTTCAGAATTAAAAATATTAAAATTATTCATTTTTATCTTACTTCTTTTTTTTGGAATTAATAAAGTTTATCAAAGATATCAATTTACTTATATAGTATTGGATAAACAGATAACAAAAGATAATGATTCTATTAATTTAATTGTGTCATCTTCTATTAATAAGGTGAATTTTAATTTAAAGGTAAAAGATTTAATCAAAAATAAAATCTATTTAGATACTTCGATTAATGTAATTAAGACATTTGAAGTTATAGAGGGGAAAACTCATTTAGAAAAAGGATATTTGTCAACCCAAAACAAAATAGAAGTAGATAAATTACCTGCTTCTATTTATTCTATTAATTCAAAAACTCCCTTAGTTGTTTCTAATAGAAGAAGTGAAAATGAAGTAACAATTGTTTATCCCTATGCCAATAATGCTTTTTATACAGCAGATAATGGAGTTTTAATTTTTGATTCACTTTATACAAATGTAAGTTTGAAACGTGAATTTAAAATAGACGAATGGACTAAAGGTTTGTTGCCTTTTTTTCAATCAATAGCGAAGACTTATAAAATGAATTACATTACAGATTTGAGTTTAGAAAATAAAGAACTTTATTCAAAATCTAAGTTGTTAATTATTTATGGAGATATGGTTTTTTGGACTCCTAAAATGTTGAAAAATATAGAAGATTATGTTTATAATGGAGGAGGTGTTTTAATTTCTTCTTCAGAAGTGTTTTATTCGAAATTTTACTACAAAAAAATGGAGAGTCAATTGTCTTTATTGAATACGAAAAAAATAAATTTAACCCATCAAAATAAAAGAGAGTCTTGGTTTACGCAAGATTGTATAAGTCCTAGCTTTTTTGATTATAATCATAGTAGGTTCTGTGGGAGGTTAACATCTTTTTCTGGTTATAAAATAATAGAACCTAGTCATGCTGTTTTTAAAGAGTTAAAGAATAAAGACAGTCTTTTATTTATAGGGGAGGATTTCACAGGTTTTAATGTAACGCTTAAAGATAAAAATGTTAAACAATTAGCCAGTTACTATCGAGAAAAGAATGATAATTATAAGCTAACGGGGATTTGGATTACAACTTACGGAAATGGAAAAATATTAAATTTAGGAACGTCAGATTTATGTTTAGAAATCAATCAACAAAATAAAGATGTTAAACAATTGTTTTTTAATTCTGTTGAGTTTTTAATCTCAAGATAATTTAAATTTTAGACCTTCGTATATTCTCAAAAAAGTGTCTTTTATACTTTCTTTTATATTAGAGTTCCATTGTCTAGGGTGTGTTAGCAAGCAAATAATGTTAGCTTTACCTATAACGTCAAAAATATTTTTGGGATAATAATGTATTGGATATATTTTATCGCTTATGTATTCGTTAAAGCTGTTTTTTAGAATAGAGTCATAGGTCTCGCATTCAATACCTAGTTCTTTTCTTAATGCAAGATTGTCTGTAATTTCGTTGTTAATTAGATTTAGTTTTCTGTTTACAAAATCACCGTGACTGGCTACTGTTTTTAATTTGTAGCCTAATTGATTCTCTAGTGTTGTAAAATTACGTCTAAAATCGGCTGTGATTTTAGAAAGTTCTTGACGTGCTTTTTTTTTAGATTTAATTTTATTTTTCTTGCAAAATGTGGCTATTTCTTCAAAATGATAACTAGCTTCACTTCCGTAAGCATTAATTTCTTTCGTGAAATTTAGGTCAAGAGTCGATAGTCTAAAATAATAAGTTGCTTTTATGTTGTGTTTTTTTTCTATTTCAAAAAAAAGTTTAGCCGTTTTTACATCTGTATCGATATCGTGTCGATGTAAAAAATATTTTTCGCCCTCAATATTTTTCGATTTTAGTTTTGAATAGTATTCTGAAATTGTAAGGTGATGATATCCATTTTGTTTACACTTAATTATAATATTTTCGTACTCTTCTAGTCGAGAAGGCATCATATAATCGGCGTATATACGCTCTTTTATTTGCTTTATTTTCCCCATTTCCAATTGACTTTGTAAGGAGCGAATCCTAGCTTTTTCTTGAATTGTTGTAAGCCTTTACTTGCTCCAAAAAAAGTGTCGTACATCACATATTTGTAGCCTTTCTTATAGCTTTTGTCGTATATTTCAGCTATTAAATTAGTAATCATAAAGTACATAACTCCGTTGTTTAAATGTTGTTTATGACCAAGTAAAACTGCAATTAATGCAAATTCACCATAAAATCCTACGTTACAATACGAAACTAATTTGTTGTTTTCATCCAATACACCAAAATATTTATAAGCAGGCTCGTTATTGTATTGTTCTACTTTAGTTAGATATTTGTCCGACATTTTTTGTCCTTGTCTAACTTCTGTTGATGTATTTATTTCATAAATATCATTGATGTAATCATTTCTATTTATTTCTTTAAAGGTATAGTTTCGTTTGGCTGCTTTTCGGCTATAATAAGCAGCTGAGTTTTTTCCATTAATTGATTTAATATAAGTGTCGAAATCTTTATGAGCAGCTAAATCAATTAAAGCTACTCCGACAGATTTATTCTTAAATACAATTAACCGATGTCGTTTGTTGAATAGTTTATAAACTGTTTTAAAGGCTTCAATTGTTTTAGTATTATAATTTTTAAATTCAATATCAACTTTTGGTAGTTGTTGTATATCTTTAATTTTTTTGATTAAATCCATTTTATAGTGACTTATACAAAGAGATTAATTCTCTTTCTTGATTTTTCCAGTTATATTTTTCTTTTAACAAAGATAGGTTTTTGATTGCTTTTTTCCTATCTAAATTATTCGCTTTTTCCAATGATTTTATTAGTTCTTCGGAAGTGTTTTTTTTCATAACAATTCCTATTTCATTTTCTAAAACAATTTTTTTCATTTCGGGCAAATTTGAAACGATAATAGGTATTTCAGCCATTATATATTCAAATAGTTTATTGGGTAAACAGTACTTGTAACTCAAGCAAGTATCTTCTATTGTTGATATTCCAAAATCTGCAGAAGCTGTGTACTCTAACAATATATCAGGAGATACAGCTTCGTGTAAATAAATGTTTGAATTGGTTTTTGTTTCTTTTTCAATCATTGAATACAATTCTCCATATCCCATAAAAACAATGATGTTGTTTTTGTTTTTTGTGTTAATAAATGCATCTAATATTACTTCTATACCTCTTCCAGAACTCAAACCTCCTTGGTAAAGAAAAATGGTAGCGTTATCATTTAACTTATATTTTTTTCTGAAAATATCTTTTTTTGTGACGATTGAATAAGGAGGGCAATTTAAGACTAAATTAGGCTTTTTGATAAAGGGATATAATTTTGTGTATTCATTTGCGATTGTATCACTAACTGTTATTATTTTATCCGTGTGTTTTATAAAAAACATTTCAGCGATTTTTGTAATTCTTTTTTTTATTCCTTTTAGTCCGTTTGTTTCAGTTTCGTATTCATGAGCATCGTAAACAATTTTTACATTTTTATTGTGTTTTTTTTTTATAATGTAAGCAATTGGAAGGGTATTTAAGTCATTACAATGGATGGCATATGAGTCTTTTGCTAAGAGTACAGATTCTTTAATGAATTGTAGATATGCATTTATTTTTGTCAAAAAACTAGCTGTTTTTCGATCTAAAAAACTGACTCTTTTTATGGTGAAATTATTTGTTTTTTCTTCTTTTTTTGTATTTATATCATTGTGCGCAATGACTTCTACCTCATAGCCGTTGCTACTAAGAGATATAGCTTCTTTCAAAACTCTACTGTCATTAGTAAAGTTGTTAAATACTAAACAAGATATTTTATTGTTTTTCATCGTTATTGTATTCCTTTTTGTTTTATAAATATTAGATAGCATAAAATCATAAACCCCCAACCTCCAGAAAATAATAGGGTCGTTATAGCACTAGAGCTTAAAACCAGTATGGGGTATAAATTTAATGCTAATTTTAAAGTAAAATCGGTTTTAAATAGATTTTCTACTATAACAAAAATAAAAGCTAATAAAAAACCTGAAAGTAAAAGACCTATTACGCCAAAATTAGCGTATTCATACATAAAACTGGCTGTGTTTACTGTACCATTTATACCTCTTTTTGCATATTTAGGATATATTTTTTTGTAAAGAATCTTACTGTATTCTTGGTGTTTATTTCCTGTTAGTTTAGCGATTGGACGGTACCCATTTATCCCTCTATATGGTAATTCTTTTGGGATATATTCAAACCATTTACTGACCATTTCTCCGGGCATTAGAATTATTCTTTTTTGTAGTCCATAGGCAATACGATAGAGAATAGAATTAGATGTATTTTTCTTTTGTTCTATTTGTTCTATTTGTTCTGTTTTTGTTAAGTTTATTTCTTTTTGATTTAATTCAGGGTTTGCAATTAGGGTAAGTGTAAAAATAACCAAAATTACCGTTAGACTAGAAAAGAGAGCAATCCAATATTTTTTTTTGAAAATAGAAACAATAATTAGAGGTAGGAAAATGGTTAAGATAAAACTCTTTTGCATTAAAGCAAAAGCATAGAAAGAAAATAGAATTAAACTAAAAAAAAGAAGTTTGTTTTTGTTTTTTGTGGCGAGTAATACGAGTGAAAATGGAATTAAAGCATGAATTAAAATTCGGTTGATATAGTTGTAAATAATGTGGTGATTGTCCGATATATTAGCTCTAATAATGGATATTTGGTCGCCGTCTGTCGTTCTCAAAGCCGATAACGCAGGTATATCTCCTATTTCAATTAAATGAATAAGGATAAGAATAGTAATTATTGGTAAAAGGATTATTTCTCCATTGGAAATTCTTAAGCCGTTGAGTAAATTATTTAATTTAAAATTTATTTTATTTAATAAAACATAGGAAATCAATAATGAGGTGTAAAAAAGAAGAAGTAAAGG
>CAMZKF010000151.1 GCA_947311095.1 uncultured Flavobacteriales bacterium | reverse complement strand
TCATCTACTTGTATATTGTCTCCTAGGTTTAATCTTAATAACGATTTATCACTAGCTACATTATATCTAGCCATCCATATTGGATCTGAATTATCAGAGTCATAACTAGCCGGAGCTGAGCCTCCTGAAAATATTAAACGGTTTCCGTAAGCAGGTAACGTACCTGTGTTAGCAGGATAGGTAAGCCCTACTCGAAAATCATTATTTGAAATAACATCACTACTACCTCTAGCCCATAAATGAAGTTCCCCTAAATTATTACCTGTCCCTCCTTTATTTAATGCGTATATTCCCCCTCTATGGTGGTTATCTCCCATAAATGCGATCCCATAAGGTTCGGTTGTTGAATTCATATTCCCACTTATTGATATTTGATCTTTAAATTGTGGTGAGGTTGAAAAAACATTAAATAAAGCTGTTTTTGTCGGGTAACCTCCTGTATTACCATTTACCTGTAATTTTGCACTAGTAGAGGTTGTTCCTATGCCTACATCTCCATTACCCTTAATTATCATCATATCGAAGGGATCTAAATCTGTTCCATTGTATTTCATTTTTGTAAATCTTAAATCTTCAGACGCTCCATCGTCCCCCCAATAAATCATACCATCATGGTCATTGGTTGTTCCTGGATTATTATCTTTATCTACTGTTGTTAACCCAATAAAATCCGTTGTGTTATAGACCGAAATACCAGGTAATTTACCTCCTAAAGATAAAAATGGTTTTAAAATCATAGTGGTATCATAATAATCGACTATTTGCAATTTTGAAGTAGGAATTACAGTATTAACCCCTACGTTACCATTAGGTTCAATAAACATTCGTGTGGCTAGTTTTGTTTTAAACGTAATACTAGTATCCATATTATCATTTAAATAAATTTCGGCTCGATAAACATTACCGGAAGAAACTGACTGTAATTTCACTGCATAATCTTCATTTCCTACTAGCTGCATCACTTTATCACCTGGGCCTCCATCTCCTAAATATCCCATTCTGGTACCTGCTCCATCAAAAAAACCAATAATGTTTTGGTAAGCAACATTAGAAACTAAATTAGCACTATTCCCTAATTTCATAGCGAATACATTAGTGCTTTTTGTTTCTATTGGAGCTGTTGGTATAGCTATTCCTATCCCCACGTTACCTTGCGTAAAAATGTTGTCATTAATACTTGTAGGAGCGGAAGTTGTTCCTACTTTGTACCAATCGGCATCGGTGAGTGAAGATAAATCTACTGTTTCGTTGGTTCCATTTTGTATTCCTATGGTAAGTGTTGTACCACTTAATCCCGAACCGCTTATATTTTGAGCGTCGGTATTGTCCATATAACCGCTCAAATCTACGGTTGTTCCGTCGTTGGTTAGTGATAAGGTATTTCCTGTTAAGCTTAAATCTTGGTTGTCGGTATTATCTAAATAAGGAGTCAAATTAATATTAGTTGCCGAACCGTTGTTGGTTATAGTAAGGATATTTGTTGTGGTATTAATACTTAAATCTTGTATTTCGTTGGTTACATCACTATCGGCATCGTTGACCAAAGCTGTTAAATCTATGGTTTGAGACGTTCCATTTTCTATTCCTACAGTTAAAATGTTTGTCGTCGGATTAAATGCTAAATTCGCTATATTTTGGTCGTCTGTACCTGTATTGTCATTTACCCAAGTATATGTTCCACTTCCGTCGGTAGATAAAACTTGCCCGTTTGTTCCGCCTGTTGGCAATTCTATTTCGTTGGTTGCGTCAGAATCGCCGTCTGTAACGACTAAAGGATTTGTTGTTGTTCCGTCTCCTGTTATGTTTGTTCCTGTGGTATGTACAACATCGTTTCCCCAATTATCGGCACCCGATGTGGCATTTTGAGCAACCCAATTTGTTCCGTCCCAAGCTAATACTTGTCCTGTTGTGGCGGTTGCAGGCAATTCTATTTCGTTGGTTGGATCGCTATCGGCATCGTTTAGCAAATTGGTTAAATCTACTGTTTGTGTATTTCCGTTTTCGATTGTTACCGTTAAGATATTGGTTGTATTATCAAACGTGAAAGTATCTATATTTTGATCGTCACTACCCGACCCATTGCCTACTACTACCCAAGCGAGCGCTCCTCCATCCCAATAGTAAAAAGCTTTTAAATCTTCATCATAAACCAACATACCGTCTTCTACAGCTGTAAGGTTTGTTCCTAAAGTATTACGAGCTATGCTTGTCAATCGAGTTATTAAAACTCCTTTGTTGTCTGATCTAACTTCTAATTTGGCGTTAGGGTTAGGAGTTAAAGTTCCCACTCCTACATTATTTTGAGCGTAAAACCCTAGAGAAGTTAAAATTGCTATGGTAGTAATTGTTTTTTTCATAATCAAAGTATTGAATTAACAATTGACAATTGTTAATTGTTAATTGTTAATTGTTAACTAAAACAAATATAGCGAAAACAAACAAACAAACAACTAATTCACATTTATTTATGTCAGTTTGAGTTATAATTTTTGATGGTTTGACTATTCTCTCTAATAAACATTATTTTTATTGCATAATTAAATATATTTATTATCTTTGCCCTCATAATGCGGGATGGAGCAGTGGTAGCTCGTCGGGCTCATAACCCGAAGGTCGTTGGTTCGAGTCCAGCTCCCGCTACACAGCGTATCATTAAGATACAAAAAAAGCCTTTCATTTCTGAAAGGCTTTTTTGTTTTTTTATATTCAATCGACTAATTCTCCGTATAAATCAAAATGCTCTGCTCCTGTAATTTTTACAGTTGCAAAATCTCCTATTCTTAAATAAGTATCTTTATCTTTTTTTACTAAAACTTCATTATCGACATCAGGAGAGTCGAACTCTGTACGCCCTATAAAAAAATCACCTTCTACTCTATCGAACATTACTTTATAGGTCTTTCCTATCTTTTCTTGATTCAAATCGAAAGAAATACCAGCTTGTAACTCCATTATTGTTTCGGCTCTTTGTTTTTTTACTTCTTCGGGAACGTCGTCTTCTGAGTTGTAAGCGTGTGTGTCTTCTTCATGAGAATAAGTAAAAATTCCCAATCTATCGAATTTCATTTGAGTAACCCAATCGTACATTTCTTGAAAATCTTCTTCGGTTTCTCCTGGGTAACCAGCAATTAAGGTTGTTCTTATTGTTACGTTAGGTACTTTTTCTCTAATTTTATTGACCAATTCTGTTGTTTTTTCTTTGGTTATCCCTCGTCGCATTGCGGTTAGCATTTTTGTAGATGCATGTTGTAAAGGAATGTCTAAGTAATTACAAACTTTGGGATTATCTCTCATAACTTCAAGTACGTCTTCTGGGAATCCAGATGGGTAAGCGTAATGAAGTCGAATCCACTCTAAACCTTCTATTTTTGAAAGTTCGGTAATTAATTGAGCTAAAGCTCTTTTTTTATAAATATCTAACCCATAATAAGTCAAATCTTGGGCGATAAGAATTATTTCTTTAGTCCCTTTAGCTACCAAATCGGTTGTGTTTTTTACTAATTGTTCTATTGGAGTAGAGACGTGCTTTCCTCTCATTAATGGAATGGCACAAAAAGAGCAAGGTCTATCGCACCCTTCGGCTATTTTTAGATAAGCATAATGAGTTGGTGTTGCAATAAAACGCTCACCTATCAATTCGTGTTTATAATCTGCTTTTAATGTTTTTAATAAGCGAGGTAATTCTCTTGTTCCAAAATAGGCATCTACTTCGGGAATATCTCTTTCTAAATCTTCTTTGTATCTTTGAGACAAACAACCTGTTACGTAAACCTTCGAAACCAACCCTTCTTTTTTAGCTTCTACAAAGTGTAATATTTGATTGATTGATTCTTCTTTGGCATCTCCAATGAAGCCACAGGTGTTTATGATTACAATTTCAGAATCTTCTGACAATGATTCGTGCTCTACTTCAAACTTATTGGCTTTTAACTGTCCTGTAATCAATTCGGAGTCGAAAAGATTTTTGGAGCAGCCCATGGTTACCATGTTTACTTTATTTTTTTTTAATGTTTTTGTTCTCATATCGATTTTTCTGTTTGAAAAATGCAAAGGTATTCTTTTTTAAGAATTTAAACGTTGTTGATTTTATAATTTGTATTTTTGTAACTGACTAAAAACTAATTTTTATTTAAATTGATTGCGTTAGGGATAGTAACGTTAGCTTTTTGAGGCATAGGATTAGTTAATCTTAGTCTAAAAGAGCGACTTTAGAAGCTCCTTTTGGGGTTAGATTAACTTTTCCTATCATCAAAAACTATGAGTGGATAGCCTGTTAAAACGCCCAAAAACAAAAACTACTAAAATACAATAGAAACGATGTACGGAAAATTAAAACAACATTTAGAAAACGAATTAAAAGAGATTAAAGATTCTGGTTTGTTCAAATCGGAGCGAATTATCACATCTCCACAAGGGGCTGAAGTAACTGTAAAAACAGGCGAAGATGTTATTATTATGTGTGCAAACAATTATTTAGGATTGTCTTCACACCCAGCTGTTATTCAAGCGTCAAAAGATGCCTTGGATTCTCATGGATTTGGAATGTCATCGGTACGTTTTATTTGTGGGACTCAGGATATTCACAAAGAATTGGAACAAAAAATAGCTGATTTTTACGGTACTGAAGATACTATTTTGTACGCTGCCGCTTTTGATGCCAATGGAGGAGTTTTTGAACCTTTGTTTGGTGCTGAAGATGCTATTATTTCTGACGAATTGAACCACGCTTCAATTATAGATGGGGTTCGTTTATGTAAAGCACAACGTTACCGATTTAAGCACAGCGACATGGCTGATTTGGAAGAACAATTGAAAAAAGCACAAGCTCAAAGACATACTATAATAGTAACTGACGGTGTGTTTTCGATGGATGGAGATTTAGCAAAAATGAACGAAATTTGTGATTTGGCAGACAAATATGGCGCTTTGGTAATGACCGACGAATGCCACTCGGCTGGATTTATAGGAAAAACAGGTCGTGGTGTTCCTGAATTTCACAATGTATTGGACAGAGTAGATATTATAACTGGAACTTTGGGGAAAGCTCTTGGTGGTGCTATGGGAGGTTACACAACTGGTAAGAAAGAAATAATTGAGATTTTACGTCAACGTTCTCGCCCTTATTTATTTTCTAATTCGTTAGCTCCTAGCATTGTTGGTGCGGCCAATAAAGTGTTTGACATATTAAGTAATGACACGTCGTTGAGAGATAAATTGGAAGCCAATACTAAATATTTTAAAGACAAAATAGTAGCTGCTGGATTCGATGTAAAAGAAGGTAATTCTCCGATTGTTCCTATTATGTTGTATGACGCTGCATTGTCGCAAGAATTTGCCAACGAACTCTTGAAAGAGGGGGTTTATGCCATTGGATTTTTCTACCCCGTAGTTCCTAAAGGTAAAGCTAGAATTAGAACTCAAATTTCAGCTGCCCACGAAATAGAACATTTAGACAAAGCTGTTGATGCGTTTGTAAAAGTGGGTAAGAAATTGAATGTGATTTAATTCGTATTGCGTATTGCGTAAAATGCTATACGCTCGACGCAATACGCATTACGCTCGACGCATTACGAATAAAAAAAAAACGCTAATTCAAATCAAAATTCAATTTTTCTTGCTATCTTGTAGGGAATTAATTTTTTAAATTATGAAACAAAACATATTTACGCTACTTTCTCTTGTTTTTATATCGAGTGCTGTGCTGGGGCAAATTCCAGCGAATTACTACAACAGCGCTCAAGGTTTGAATGGAGACGCACTTAGATTGGCATTATTTAACATTATAAAAAACCATAATTCTCAAAGTTATGGAGCTTTATGGAATAACTTTGGGAGTACAGACAAACACCCCAACACCAATTTAATTTGGGATATTTATTCGGATAATCCTAATGGAACAAATCCTTATGACTACACCTATGGTTCTGACCAATGTGGTAATTATAGTGGAGAAGGTGTTTGTTACAACAGAGAACATTCTATGCCTAAATCTTGGTTTCATGAGGTTTCTCCTATGATGACTGATTTGTTTCACATCTACCCAACAGATGGCTAAGTAAATGGTAAACGATCTAACTATTCTTATGGAGAAGTCAATAGTGGCTGGACTTCTCAAAATGGCTCTAAACTAGGAACTTGCACTTACCCTGGGTATTCTTCTTCGTTTTCTAATTCTAAAGTTTTTGAACCAATAGATGAATACAAAGGAGATTTGGCTCGTAGTTATTTTTACATGTTGACACGTTATCGTTTTAGACAGTTTTACCAAGACAACAACAACCACAATGACATGGTTGTAGGAAATGGAGGTACAAATGTAACTCAGTTTACGCCGTGGGCTGAAAATATGTTGGTAGAATGGGCGGCTAATGATCCTGTTAGTCAAAAAGAAATTGACAGAAACAATGCTATTTATCAAATACAAGGCAATAGAAATCCATATATAGATCACCCAGAATGGACTGTTATGGTTTGGGGACCTTTGGCGGGAATTG
This sequence comes from uncultured Flavobacteriales bacterium, assembly GCA_947311095.1. Taxonomy (GTDB): domain Bacteria; phylum Bacteroidota; class Bacteroidia; order Flavobacteriales_D; family Parvicellaceae; genus S010-51. The sequence goes on along the minus strand of CAMZKF010000151.1, from coordinate 2,525 downwards.
ATAATTATAGTAATACGTTAACTAAAGCTTGGTATGCTAACAATCAACTGCACATCAATGGAGAGATAAAACAAGCTACAAATATTATTATATACAATATGCTAGGCGAAAAAATTAGCAGTCAACAAATTACAAATAATAATTCGATACTAAATGTACAATTGCCAAAAGGAGTTTATTTGGTAACTATGGAAGGAAGTTTATCAAATACCTTAAAATTTGTAGTTGGGTAATCAAACGTTTAATAAAATTTGTAAAAAGGCTAAATAATATTTATTTAGCCTTTTTTATCTCCACATCTCAAAATTCAATACTTTTGCATAGTTTTTGAATTGTAAATGCTTCTGATGATAACATTTACCTAACACTAAAATATAATGCTAAAAATATATATTCTTACACTTTTTATTCTTATTACAGGAATAAATAGTGCTCAAAACAAAACAGACTCCAACGGAAAACAAGGAACTTGGATTGCCAAACACGACGATGGTTCTGTTCGCTACAAAGGTCAATTTAAAAATAATATTCCAATTGGAAAGTTTACTTACTACTACCCTACTGGCGAAGCGTCTAGCGTAATGGAATTTACTGAAAACGGAAAAAAAGCAGCATGTAAAATGTACCATAAAAATGGTCAATTAATGGCTTTGGGTAATTATATAAATAAACAAAAAGATAGTACTTGGTGGTTTTTTAATGAAAAACGACAAGTTTTGAGACAAGAAAACTACAAATTTGATAAGCTAGATGGAGAATCGATTGTTTATTTTCCTGCCGACCCTCAAAAAGAAAAAGTACTAAAATCGGAAGTAACCCATTATAAAAACGGATTTTACCACGGCGAATGGACTCAATATTTTAAAAATGGTAAAATAAAAGCACATGGGGTTTATAAAAATGGTTATTTTGACGGACAAGTAAAATGGTATTATCCTAGTGGAAAAGTACAAACTTCGGGCTGGTACAAGCACAATGTTAGAAATGGATATTGGAAAATATTTGATCCCGAAGGAGACATTGAGTCAAAAACCTATTATTATAACGATAAAGTATTGGAAGGTGAAAAACTTGAGCAACATTTAGCAAAAATAAGATTGAAAAAACAATGATAAATTCGCTTACAGAAACTTATAAAAAAGCTCAAGAAGAAGCTCAAGAAAACTTAACTAAAGTACAACATAAAATCAACATTATTGTAGCTAGCAGAGTTGCTTTGTTTTTTGCAATTGTATTTGGTTGTTATACTTTTAGTTCTAATATTTCACTGACTATAACCCTAGCGGTATTGGGCGGGTTACTTTTTATATACTTGGTTCAAGTACACGCTAAACTTAGTGTAAAAAAAAACTATTTTGGGAATAAAGTTGAATTAAATAAAACCGAAATTAATGTTTTGAATGGAGAATTTAGCGAACTAGATAACGGAAGTGAGTTTTTAAATTCAAATCACGAATATAGTTACGATATTGATTTATTTGGAGACGGTACTTTTTTTCAATTTTTTAACCGAACCAATACCGATGGAGGAAAAATTGAACTCGCTAATTTGATTCAACAAAATGATATTTCAGATATTGTAGAAAAACAAAATGCGATAAAAGAACTCGCTCCCGATTTAGAATGGCGACAACATTTTTTGGCGACCTCTTCAACTATAAATAATGAGTTAACCTCTAAAGAAGTTACGGATTGGCTAGTCAATTATCAATCCTTTATTCCTAAGGAATTGAAATTTTTGTTTTACTTATTTCCCACAGTGTCAATTGTTTTAATTGTTTTATTATCGTTAGATATAATTAGTTCTACACAGTTTATCATTTGGTTTTTGGTAGGGATGGGAATTACTGGATATTATGTAAAAAAGACATCCGAAGTTTATCAAAAAGCAAATAAAGTAGTCGATACAATAAAAGAATATGCAGGTTTATTAAACATTATAGAAAATAAAAAATTTACCAGTAAGAATAATAGACTAAAGCAAGATGAAATAAAAACCCAATCGACAAAAGCGTCAAAAACACTTCAAGAGCTCGGTAAAAACTTAAACCGATTGAACAGCAGAAACAACTTAATTGTAGCAATTTTAGGTAACGCTCTTTTTCTATGGGAATTAAATGCTGTATTTAAATTAGAAAGTTGGATTGAGCAAAATAAATTTACGATTCCAAAATGGTTCGATACGCTTTATTATTTTGATGCTCAAATTTCTTGCGCCAATTATGCTTACAACTATCCTAACTATGTATTTCCAACAATAAATAATGGTAATACTATTATAAATGCAGAGCAATTGGGACACCCTTTGCTAGACGCTGCTAAACGAATAAACAATGACATTCTAATAAAAGACAATAATTTTGTAATCATTACAGGAGCAAATATGGCAGGAAAAAGCACTTTTTTAAGAACTATTTCTTTAAACCTAGTTTTAGCCAATGTAGGAATGCCTGTTTGTGCTAAATCGTTTGATTATAGACCCATTCAACTCATTACAGGTATGCGAACATCTGATTCGTTGAAAG
>CAMZKF010000150.1 GCA_947311095.1 uncultured Flavobacteriales bacterium | reverse complement strand
ATTATCGGTACTGGAACAACCGTTAGAGCCTGTCACCGTTAAGGTGTAAGAGGTGGTGGAACTTGGATTGGCGACAGGATTAGCTATTGAAGCATTAGAAAGTCCAGTTGCTGGGTTCCAAGAATAAGTTCCTCCTCCTGAACCTGAAAGCGTTCTAGATGGAGTTGTACAATTGGTCGTAACATCACTTCCTGCATTAGTATTGGGTAAAGTTGTATTTACATTTACTGTAACCGCATCAGAAAAAACACATCCACTTCCGTCTGTTTCTGTCAAGGTATAAGTAGTGGTAGAACTTGGATTGGCAATGGGATTACTTATAGAAGCATTGGACAAACCTGCTGCTGGAGACCAAGAATAAGTACTTCCTCCTGTACTAGAAGTTCCGATACCCGCTCCATTAGGGTTTGAAGCACATGTTTTTGTAAACGAATTTCCTGCTTCGGTACTCTGTAAAATACAGCAATTTGTAGTTGCCGTTCCTCCTGTATTAGTAAAAGTAAAATTACCTGCACTTCCAGAAAAATTAGTAATTAATAACACATACCATTGCCCAGATACTGTATTATTAATTTGACAATATTCAACCGCACTACCTGAATAACTACAAGAAACCCCTCCTCCAGAAGGCACAGTACCTGTACAACCAGCAGTAGCACTAGAAAAAGGTCCCCAACAAATAAAATCAACATCATTGCTCCCCTGCTGTATTTTTATGGTTAAATTTCCTGGTGATGCAATTTGAAAATGAAACCATGAAGGGTTAGGTGTTGAACCTAAACAACCAACCTGCCCATACCCAGAGTTACCTGTTACACTTGGGAAAGTATAAGTAGTTCCCGTACAAAACGGAGTAGAGTTTGAACCATTTGTTCCTTGAGCTAATATAAAATTGCTAAAAGATCCAATCAAAACAATTAAAAGTAAATATCGTGTCATATTATGGTATTTGATTCAAAATAAACTGAAATTTAACTCTTTTATAACAATTAACAATTTTTTTTTAATAAAACCAAGTGAGTTAATTCATTAAAAATGACGAAACGTTTATATTCAATGATTAAAACACAAACCCTATAAACAAAAACAGACCTACTCTGCCAAGAAAAAAATAAATAGGTAGTAAAAAAAAAACATAAATTATTTGTTTTGAATCTATCTTATTGTATTAATCATCATAATAACTACTTTTGTAATAAAAACTAATGTTGATAGACACGCACACACATTTATATTCTTCAAAATTTGACGAAGATAGAGAATTAGTCATTTCAGATTGTATCGCTAAAGGAGTTAACAAATTACTATTGCCTAATATAGACTCTAACTCTACAGACTCTATGCTTGCATTAGCTGATAAATTTCCTGATATATGCTATCCTATGATGGGGATTCATCCTTGCTCGATAAATGAGAATACAATAGAAAAAGAATTGGCACACACCAAAGAATACTTGTTTAGTAATCGAAAATTTATAGCTGTTGGCGAAATTGGGATAGACCTATATTGGGATAAAACAACATTAGAAGCACAAGTTATAGCATTCAAACAACAAATAGAATGGGCTAAAGAACTTAACCTACCTATTGCAATACATGCTAGAGAAGCTTTTGACGAAATATTTGAGGTCTTAGATGAGTTAAATGATGATAAACTAAATGGAGTCCTACATTGTTTTACAGGAAATGTAGCACAAGCAAAACACATTATAAATTACGGAGGTTTTAAGTTGGGAATTGGAGGCGTTGTAACTTTTAAAAATGGAGGTTTAGATAAGGTGCTTAAAGCAATAGAATTAAAACATCTAGTTTTAGAAACAGACGCACCATACTTAGCCCCTACACCTCATAGAGGTAAACGAAATTCAAGCCAATACATTCCGTTAATAGGAGATAAATTAGCCGATATATATGGATGCTCATTGCCAGAAATAGCTGAGATTACAACTCAAAACGCTATTGAATTATTTAATTTATAAGGATCTTGTAACTCATTGTGCTAGGTAAACAAATTTTATCCATCCACTTTTTCTAACCTCATCATTAAAATTCTGTGTAAATCTCCATCTTTTAGCATAAGAAATTGCTTCGTTTCTAAGACAATCGTTTTGTGTATTAGTTTTTGACTCATCGATGGTAGCGCTTACTACCCTTCCTTTTTGATTTACTTTTATATTAACCACTACTGTTCCTTCACTCGTACATTTATAAGACGGAGTTGGTTTACGCTGAGGAGACCTATTTTTTAAGAAATAGCTGGCTGTAGCCATAACATCGTTTCCGTAAGATGCGTCTTCTTTTTCTTCCGCATCTTCTTTTATTAAATTATGGTCAATTGTATTAACTTCGTTTTTTATCGTTTCGTTTTCTGGAGCGTGTTCTATCGAGTTATATTCATCTGCTTCAAGTTGTTTTAACTCATCAAGAACTTCTTGGTCTGCTTTAGATTTGCTAAAATGTTGATTGGTATATGTTGTTTTTTCTTGACTGGCATTTGCAACTACATTTGTCAACTCCTGTGTAGAACCTCCTTCGCTTGTTTCATTCTTTTCTGATGGGATTTCTGGTTCTGAAAAATCTAAGCGCATTACAACACGTTCCCTTGCTTGATAAGGTTTATGAATAACAATGGTTAAGCTAAACCACACTAAAAGAACAATATGCACCGCTAACGTACCTAAAATACTAAATTTATGTTGTGCTATGTGTGAAAAAAAGTTCAAAATAAGTGTTAATTAGTTACAAATATAAACATTGTAATCGTTCAAAATTAAAAAGTAAATAAACTTATCTTATATTTGTCTAATATTTTTTTCTTTATTCAGATAAAAATAAAACCATTATCTAAAAATAGATTACACTATGTTAGCATTATCGTTCATTACTTGGGATATAAATCCTGATATAATTTCTTATCCTAAAGAAATACGTTACTACGGATTGTTATTTGGATTAGCTTTTTTTGCAAGTTTCACATTGATAAAAAAAATGTTTGAACATGAAAATGTAAGCGAGGAATGGCTTGACAAATTACTAATGTACTGTGTAGCTGGAACAGTAATAGGAGCTCGATTGGGTCATGTGTTTTTTTACGATTGGGATTATTATTCGCAACATTTAATGGAAATACCTCAAATTTGGAAAGGAGGGTTGGCAAGTCATGGAGCTGCAATTGCGATAGTAATAGCTATGTGGGCTTATTCAAAGTTTGTAACTAAAGGAACTAAGTCTATGCTTTGGACGTTGGACAAAGTGGTAATTGGAGTTGCTCTATCGGCGGCTTTTATACGTGTTGGAAATTTAATGAATTCGGAGATTATTGGAGGTCAAAGCGAATCTAAAGCTGCTTTCTTTTTTAAATACCCTGCAAAACAATCCATATCTTCTTATTTCTTTACTTCTGAAGATTTGGTTGATATTGAAAAGCCAACGAGTACGGTTGTTAAAGATAACTTTAAATATCCGATTAGCAATGTATCTGTTTTAATTGAAAATAAAAACGTTATAGAAGAAGATGTAAATGACTTTTACAATAAATTTAATTTTTATAAAAACTATGAGTACAAACCTGAGAATGAAAATTCTTGGCACAAAGAAGAACATTTTTTTGTAACAAAAGAAAAACCTACATTAACTAAAACCGCAGATGGCTTTAAGTTAAATTTTAAAATTGGTATTATTCCTCGTATTCCAACTCAATTGTTGGAAGCGGGAAGTTACTTCATGGTTTTTTTATTGTTAATTTGGGGCTATTGGAAGAGAGAGTGGTACAAGAGAGAAGGACTTATTTTTGGTTTATTTTTCTTACTAATGTTTACTGCTCGATTTATCATTGAATTTTGGAAAGTACACCAAACTGACTTTTTAGCGAATGCAGAATTAAACATGGGACAATGGTTAAGTATTCCTGGTATTTTGATTGGTATTTTCTTTATTGTTTATTCGTTAATGAAAAACCAAAAAGACGTTGCTTAAATTTATATATTTCTAGTCAAAATAACTTATTGAAGTTTATATTTATTTTAAATTAGAAATGTTTTATACCTAATTGTCTATTGAATTGCGTTAGGGATAGAAGTGGTAGCTTTTTGTTTTTAAAACAATAGAAAAACTTAGTTAAAAAGAGCGATTTTATGAGCTCCTTTTGGACTTAGTTTTCTGTTTTAAAAATAAAAACTACAAACGAATAGCCTGTTTAAACGCCCTAAAAAAAATATAAATAATAGTGAATTAACTTATTTTTTAATTAAAGATTAATTTTACGCACTAATAAAATAAACTATGAAAAAAATTACGCTCCTCTTTTTATTTTTAGGGTTATTATTGACAAGTAATTCTTTGGTGGCACAAGACAATGAACCTGAGCCTAGGAATAAAATTTTTGAAAAAAAAGAAAAGGAAAGAGCTAAAGAACGAGCTCAAGCCGAGAAGGAATTGTTAAATCATCATGCCAAAAATTCAAGCTAAAACAACTCGTAAAAGAATGAAAGCCAGTGCTAAAAAAGCAAAGCGAATGAAGAAGGGAAAGTCTGCTGATCCTTTTTGGAAAAAATGGTTTAGGAAATAGACATGACCGATAATCATTTATTTTTATTGAAGAAAGTATTACGTATTTTATGGGCTACGTTGGTTGTAGCTGCCTTACTTTTTTATTTTTTATTTCCCGAATATTTTACAAGCGCTGTATTATTAAAAGCATTGGGTGAAAACGCATCTACGGTGCTTATTTTCTATATTTTAATTTCTAGTTTTAGAGCTTTATTGTTGCTTCCTAGTACCATTTTTGTATTGCTAGGTGTAGCCTTATATCCTAACGAACCTTATTTTGTATTGACTGTGTCTATGATAGGAATTATGATGGGTGCAACCTTAGTTTATTTTTCTTCTTTGTTTTTAACGCCTGTAGCTTTACTTGGAAAATCGGCTAATAAAATAGAAATGGTGGAGCGAAAAATGGAAAAATACAACTTTTGGATTATCTTATTTTGGTCTTTTTTTCCTGCTGTTCCTACCGATTTAATTTGTTTTGTTGCGGGAAGTAGTGGTTATAATTATTGGAAGTTTTTCGCAGCTGTATTTATTGGCGAAATTATACTTGTAAGCGTGTATGTTTTTACAGGAAGTGAGTTAATGGCTTTTATTTATTAAATTTGTGATTATAAAAACAATTCGAATATCGATTTGATTAGGTGAAATTAAAAAAAAACAAGAATGAAAATAATTTGTATAGGAAGAAACTTTGCTCAACATGCAAAAGAATTAGGGAATAATATACCTGATGAACCTGTTTTTTTTATGAAACCTGACTCTGCTCGTCTTCCTAAAAAAGCTCCGTTTTACTATCCTAATTTCACAAAAGACTTACATTACGAGATAGAATTAGTAATTAGAATTAACAAATTAGGTAAAAATATAAGCAAAAAATTCGCACACACTTATTACGACAAAATTGGATTAGGAATTGATTTTACAGCTAGAGATATTCAAAAGCAATGCAAAGAGAAAGGTTTGCCTTGGGAAAAAGCAAAAGCTTTTGATTACTCCGCCCCTATGTCTCCAACTTTTATTAACAAATCTGAATTTAAAGATTTGAACAACATCAATTTTAGCTTAAAAAAAAATAACGAAATAGTACAATTAGGCAATACAAAAGACATGCTCTTTAAGTTTGACGACTTGATTGTTTATTTATCTCAATTTTTAACCCTAAAAATTGGAGATTATATTTTTACAGGCACACCTTCAGGGGTTGGAGCTGTTTCGATAGGGGACAAACTAGAAGGCTATATTGAAGAACAAAAAATGCTTGAATTAAAAGTTAGATAAAGGTCTCTTAAAAATAACGCTATTTTTCAATCTATTCGTATCTATTTTTTTAGAGTTAGCCCATATTTATTGGATTATTGATAAAACAACTTTACTAAAATGAGCCGATTAAAACCTGTTATTATAAAAGTATAAATCATTCCTATTAAAAGGAGTGAAAATAAAGTAATTGGAAATACAATTTTAAAGGAAGGTGTAAGAATCATATTTATAGCCGTTTCATTCGTATCTCTTAAATCCTCTATAGATTTTCCTTCGTACATTTCTGGAGCTGACTCCATTTTTAATTTGGCTTGTTCGTTAAATTTTTGGTTTTGAATTCGAGCCATATGTTGTTCTGCTCTAATCTTAGGATATTCTGGGTCAATCCAATTGTAATAGCTAAAAATAAAAAAAGCTATGATTACAGCATAAGCACTCACAGTTCGCAATCCTGCTTTTATGTCGTAAAGCAAACTTACGCCTTTTCCTCCTGCTAATTTTATATTAAATTCGGATAAGATACTGTAAACAACTGCTACAAGCAAACAAAAGGTATTGAATCCAAAAGCGATAACATGAACATCTGTGTTGTGACTATAACCTAAGGCAACAATTATTAATTCAAAAACAATGTAAATAAAAGCTGCTACTATTCCAATTTTATAAGTTCTATTCATTTTTATTTATTTAGTAAGCTCGTTCGTTTTTTCCTTCAATGTAATTGACAAAAGCTCTATTCACAACTTTATTTCCTCCTGGTGTAGGGTAATCGCCTGAAAAGTACCAATCTCCTTTATTGTTAGGGATTGCTTTATGCATATCTTCAACCGATTGGTATATTATTTCTACTGATGCATTAATGCTTTTATGGGTCAATAATTCTGCTGTTTTTAAACTAATTTCTTCGTCTGAAAAAGGCTTATAAATATCTTTCACAAAATTAACAACTTCTTCTTTAGGTAGTTTTAATTGAGCTAATGACTTTTGATATACCTCTTCTATAACATGCTCTAATCCTCTTTCTTTCAACAATGCAATTGCGGCTTGAAAAGCAATAAAATCTCCTAATTTAGCCATATCGATACCGTAACAATCGGGATATCTAATTTGTGGAGCAGAAGAAACTACTACTATTTTTTTAGGTTCTAAGCGATCCAAAATTCGAATAACACTTTGTTTTAACGTAGTACCTCTAACTATAGAATCATCTAGAATTACTAAATTATCTGTTTTTCTCTTCACAGAACCATAGGTAATATCATAAATATGTGTCACCATATCGTCTCTAGCGTCATCTTGAGTAATAAAAGTTCTCAATTTAGCGTCTTTTACCATCACTTTTTCGGCTCTAGTTCTTACCGCTAGAATATTTATTATATCCGCTTCACTTGGATTGTTTCCTAATGCTTTTATTTGTTCAGCTTTTTTGGTATTTAAATAGCTTTCCGTAGCTTTCAACATACCATAATAAGCTGTTTCTGCTGTATTAGGAATAAATGAGAATACAGTATTTTCTAAATCATAATCAATAGCTTTCAATACTTTCGGTGTAACTAATCTTCCTAATTCCAATCTTTCTTGATAAATATCTTTATCTGTTCCCCTCGAAAAATAAATTCGTTCAAAAGAACATTGTTTTTCTTCTAATCTTGGTTTGATTTCTTTTTCTACAACTGTTCCATTTTTAGGAATGATTAAAGCACTTCCTGGCGTAACCTCTTTTATGTTTTCCCATTTAATTCCAAATGCTGTTTGTATAATTGGACGTTCGGAAGCTACAACTGTTACTTCATCATCATCGTACCAAAAAGCGGGTCTTATACCACTGGGGTCTCGCAAAACAAATGCATCTCCATGCCCTAAAAGTCCAGCCATAACATAACCTCCGTCCCAATCTAATGCCGATTGTTTAAGTACTTTTTGAAGGTCTAATTCTTTGGCTATTAATGCTGAAATTTCAATATAGCTTTTTCCTTCTGCTTTGTACTTATCAAATAATTTTTGATTTTCATCATCAATGTAATGTCCTATTTTTTCTAAAATAGTTACCGTATCGGATTTTTGTTTGGGGTGTTGCCCTATATTTACTAAAATATCAAAAAGTTCATCGACATTGGTTAGGTTAAAATTCCCTGCCAATGCTAAATTTTTGGTCGTCCAATTGTTGGTTCTTAAAAAAGGATGGCAATTTTCAATGCTGTTTTTTCCATAAGTTCCATACCGCAAGTGTCCAAGAAATAACTCTCCTGTAAATGCTTCATTTTGCTTGAGCCACTCTACATCGTTTAGTTTTTCTGGTGCCGTATTCTCAAGCTTTTTAAATCGTTTATTTACATACGAAAATAAATCTTGAATTGGTTTTTGGGCTACACTTCTATGACGGCTTATATACCTTGTTCCTGGAGCCATATCAAATTTAATATTGGCAATTCCTGCACCATCTTGTCCTCGATTGTGCTGTTTTTCCACTAACAAATACATTTTATTTAACCCATAAAAAGCCGTGCCGTATTTTTTTTGATAAAATTCTAGCGGTTTCTTCAGTCTAAGAAGTGCAATTCCGCATTCGTGTTGTATAGCGTCGCTCATATTTTACAAAGATACTCAATTCAATAAAATTATAAGGTTTTACAACAAATAAGGTTTAATTAGATTCTATAAAAAACAAGACTGCTATTTTTTTTACACTATTACAAGTATTTAGTTTATCAATTCGTTACTTAATTCCAGAAAATCAACACCATCAAAATTACCACTACTCATCATTAGTAAATTTTTATTTTTCCAATCCATTGCTTTCAAATCTTTAATTAAATTATTAGAATCGGTATAAACAGTTACATTGTCTGTTGCGAAAGCTTCTTTGACTTCTTCTGGGGATATTGCTGTTAACTTTTTATGCGCCAATGTTTTTGGACTGAAGTAAACAAAAGCTTTGTCGGCATATTGCATTGCTCCATTGTACTGAGCTAAAAATTCTTTATTTAAACTACTAAATGTATGTAATTCCATACACGCAATTAATTCTCTATTCAAAAATTGCTGTTTTACCGCTTTTGTAGTTGCTTTTAATTTAGATGGGGAGTGTGCAAAATCTTTATACATTGCAAAATTAGACGTTCTTTTAACTAGCTCCAATCTTTTAGAAGCTCCTGTAAAACTTTGAATCGCCTCATAAAATTCAGTCGTAGAAACTCCTAGTTGATTACAAACCAATTGAGCTCCTTTTAAGTTTTGTAAATTATGCTCTCCAAAAATTTCTAATGCATATTCTTGCCCTTCAATCAAAACAGACGTAATGCCATTATTAATCGAAAACGGAGGGGTATTATATGGTATTTTAGAAATATCTTCTCTTGCCTTTTCAGAAATGGTTTTTACATTTTCATCGCCATCGAAATATATAATACTTCCTTTGGGTTCTATTTTATCAATAAAAATTTCGAATTGATTTAAATAGTTTTCAAATGTTGGAAAAACATTGATGTGATCCCAAGCTATCCCGCTTAACAACGCTATATTGGGTTGATACAAATGAAATTTAGGTCGTCTATCAATTGGAGAACTTAAATATTCGTCTCCTTCTAAAACTGCAATTTTTGAATCTTCGGTCAATTTAACCATACACTCAAAGCCTTCTAATTGAGCTCCAACCATGTAATCGTGGTTAATATTTAAATAATTAAGTGCATGAAGAATCATTGAGGTTATAGATGTTTTACCATGACTTCCTCCTATTACAACTCTAGTTTTTTCTTTTGTCTGTTCGTAAATATATTCGGGATAAGAATATATTTTTAGCCCTAATTTTTGAGCTTTTAATAATTCTGGATTATCAGCCCTTGCATGCATTCCTACAATAACACTATCCAAATCACTGGTTATATTATCTTCATTCCAACCCATGTTTTTAGGCAATAACCCATATTTTTCTAGCCTTTCTTTAGAAGGGTTAAATATTTCATCGTCACTTCCTGAAACGTTATATTTTTTTAATTTTAATGCTATGGCTAAATTATGCATTGCACTTCCTCCTATGGCTATAAAATGAACTTTTTTCATATTTTATATTGATTAAAGATTATTTTTCAAACGAAATTAATAGTAATACCCTTACTACCAATATCTATTGAACAGAAAGGTAAATAAATATAAATTTACTTTTAGGGTCTGCTATTATTTTTTTCAACCAATAAAAGCCAACAACTTATTTTATAATCCAAATGCGTTTCTTTTTAGCTATTTATTTTCTTAATAAAATAAGTTAATCAAAGCACAAACGACTATTTATCAGTTAATTAACCATAACGCAACGTTATTATTTAGTAAGGAATTAAAAAATATAATCAAAAAAAAGGAATAAAATATTGTACATTTGAATAGATAAAAACCTTTTAATCTCAAGTAATTATGAAATATCTATTATTTATAACAACTCTATTTATCAGTTTAACATTCTTAGCACAAGATACTATTGTAAAACAATCGGGGGATAAATTAGCTGTGAAAATAACAAAAATAAACACTAAAAATGTAATGTATAAAAAACATAAAGATGTAGAAGACAAGCAATACATTATGGACAAAGTACACATCGCCATGATTAAATATGAAGATGGTAGAATAGAAAATTTTAACGACGAAACCAAATCAAGTAAAATTAATGAAAATTTGGATTTAAGGAAAGGTTTAAGAATTGGTATTCATGTTACGCCAGGAAATATGGTTGACCCCGATATTTCGACCTTTGTTTCTAAATCTGGAGGTACAATTAGTGGAGGTCCTGACGTTTATTATTACTTTTCTAATAATATAGCTATAAAAACAGGAGTGATAATAAATCACGTACCCGATTTTAGAGGCTATGATAAAAATGGAATAGAAAAAATAGCATACATAAATTTTATTGGAGTTCCTTTAAAAGTAGCATTTGCTACTGGAAATAAATGGGGTTTTTATTTGGAAAGTGGTACAACTGTTTTCTTTAAAGAGATTCAAAAAGAAAGACATACCTATTCTTCAATCATTGTGTTACAAGATGTTATAGCTGGAGTTCATTTTTCTCCTTTAAAATTAGTTTCCATACATGCTGGACCTTCTTTTCAATTTAATTTAGGACGATATATTTTAGGAGCTCAAGCAGGTGTTTCTTTTAATATATTAAATTAAAAAGCTCCTAATAAACATATCTAAAACCAACATTAAACGTATTTCCTAATCCAGAATTTACCCCTCTAAGAAAATTAGTGTAAAGTAGTTCTAAGTTAAGTTTTGACGTTATTTTATATTTAAAACCAAGTCCTGCCGAAGTGTCATTATTAGCAGACGTAATGGCATCGGAATAATTGTTAGGATTATACTGATTTCGAACAGAATGAGATGCTAAGGCGTAAAATGTAGTTTTAGGAGTTGGGAAATAACTATAAATTAGTGTCAAAGGAACATCAAGTGCAGTCGCTTGATTTTTTTTATAACCAATTCTATACCATAGGTCAGCCTCTAAAAACAACTGCGCTTTTTTGAAACTTTTGACGAAAAAAAACTGAGTCCACCACTGTATTCTATCCCATTCTAAAAAAGCTAAAGCTCCATTTCCATTTTCATCGGCAGACTTACCTTCTGAAGATGGAGTTGTAGGCACAAGCACACTACTCTGCATTGTAAAATTAGGTTCAGATTTGAACGGTTGTATTTTTATTCTTGGACCAACATAAGCCAATCCAACTCTAGTTGTATCGGTATTTGTCAACTTTAAGACTCTAGAAACAGTTGAAAATTTACTACTCGAAGTTGATTTACCCGAAGCTGCTAATTTAAAGTCAATTCCCAAATTAAATCTAGCATTTTTAGATGTTCCATAAGTAAATTGAAATAAAGTACTCAAAAAAGTTTCCCTAGTTCCACTATAGTTTACTCCCATCCAATTTGATTTGCTTTGTGTGTACATTGAATTAAACATTGAAAAATCAAATCTCCCTTTTTGCAATAAAGAGCCTGTGTTGTACGTCTGTAAATTAAATTTCGTTTTCTTTTCTAATTGAGTTTGTCCTTTTGTTTGTTCTAACATCCCATTTACAGACCAGTCGTAAGAGTAGTATGCTATTTTCCCTGTGATTTTATTTTCCCTATATGTATTAATGTACGTTGTTACATTTTTTGACTTTAATTTAAAATCGGATTCGTACCATTTAAATATTTCGGAAACCAATGTTTTCGCTCCTTCTGTTTTAATAAAATTAGGATTATTTAACGCCGCTTTTGTTTGCTCTTCCAACTGAATTTCTAATGTACTAGGAAAATAAGCTTCATTAATAATTGGTGGACAACTTTTCGCTCCACAAACCAAAACAAAATGTAATCGAGCATCTTTAAAAGTTGGGCGCATTACTTTATTTTCTAAATAACTCAACGTCCAACTATTCCCTCCTATATTTTGTTTTACATTATCAAAAAAACCATTAATATTCATAGGACTTGATGTAGGCCAATGCTCGGTTATTTGATTAATCACTAATAAATTATAGACATTTATAAAATAAGCTTTCTTTTTGTTTTCGTCTAATTTAGAAAAATCAAAAGTTTTAATTGTAGCTACTAAATCTTTTAACCCTTTACTTTCTTGGGCTTTTCCATAATCAACTTGCCCTTGATGAACATGCTGAATAAAAAAACTGTTCGCTTGATTTATAAAATCATCTAGATCTTGTCCTAAGACCGAAACACTTAACCCTATAAGAATAAATAGTAAATTTATTTTTTTCATTTCAATGTGATTTGAATTGTGTTGAAATCCAAATGTTTTTTGCATTTTTATATATATATTTGCTGTTGCAAAATAGGAAAACTTTCGGCGATTTTTTGAACCGAAGTTTATCTTGTATAGTGAGGGTGTAAACTCTCACTATTTTTTTTGCTCCGCAAAAAGCAAAATAGAAAAACTTAGGCTCAATTTTACCCGAAATTATCTTTTCACAACAAATGATTTATATTCTCTGTCGTAAGGTAGTCCTGATTTAGAAATTGCAAAAACTATTTTCAATAACTTATTAACGACCGCTATTAATGCCACTTTTTTAGGCTTTCCTTTCGCTAATAGACGTTGGTATAAATCGATGCAACTTTTATTGTATCTTGAAGCTTGTAAACTGCACATAAATAGTTTTTTTCTAACTAAAGGATTTCCCATTTTTGAAATCTTCCTAGAACCATTTATACTAGTTCCAGATGAATATTCTGTTGGAGCAAGACCAAAATATGAACATAATTGCTTCGCACTATCAAAATTAATAAACCCATCTGATGTCAAAATTAATAAAGCAGCGGTATTTTGTCCTATACCAACAATAGAAGTTATGTTTTGTAGTAATTTTGAATCATATTCTTTCACCATTTGAATCAGTTTCTGTTGTAATTCATCAATTTCAATACTAATGCTATCTATTTGATTTTCAATTATTTTTATCAATGATTTAGTAGTGTTTTTAGATTTTAAACCATCTTTTTTATTTTTTAACCCTGCTCTAAATTCAATATATTGTTCAATTATTTGAACTAAATCTTTTCCTTGTTCTATTAGGTCTGGTGCAGGTTTCCATAATTCGACTTCTTGATTTTGAGCATAAGAAGAAATTATTTTAGCATCTGATTTATCCGTTTTGTTACGATTGAGAGTCATTTGTGAATAGCGCTTTATTCGTGTAGGGTTGACAACCGAAATATTTACATCTTTTGAATGTAAATATTTAGCTAATGGTAAATGATAAATACCCGTAGCCTCCATTACACAAATACTATCAACTTTTATAGTTCTTTTAAACTTCAGAAAACCTTTTTTCGTATTTTCGTATTGCCAATGTTTCCCCGATTGATTGACAACGTCAAAGGTTTGTTTTGAAATGTCAATTCCGAAATATTCTGTATAAGAATTCATAATTTATGTTTTATAAAAAGAATAGTGTTATGTGATTCTCCAACCTAAAATCAGGATCTATGTCCCTATGAATTGTTCAAATTCTGATAACAAAAAAAGAGGGGACTTTCAAATTAATCGATTTTAAAACCTTTGGTATTAACAGCCTTATTCCTCTTTTATTCTTTTTGATTATTTTATGTAAATGTAATACTTTGCAAACTTAGGTTGGTATTAGAGGTTTGGTTTCTATAAGATAAATACAAATAAACAAAGCCAATAGCGAATGTTTAAAGGTTAAATTATTCGCTTATTTCCGTATATTTATTTGGTTGTTTCATCAACTTTAGGAACAAAAAATAAAAGAATTAAGCCTACAATAAAGAAAATCATAAGAGCCATTACCGAATATCGAATGTTGAAGGCATTTTCTAAAAAACCAAAACTAATAATTCCAATAGTCATTCCTACTTTTTCTAGTACGTCAAAAAAGCTAAAATAAGAAGTTGTATCTGTTGTATCGGGGAGCATTTTAGAATAAGTCGATCGAGACAAGGCTTGAATACCTCCCATTACAATACCAATAACAGCTGCAAGGCTATAAAATTCGTAAGGAGTATTTATAAAATAAGCTATTCCACATATTCCAATCCATATAGATACAGCTACAATTAAAACTTTTATATTGCCTACTTTTCCCGAAAAATAAGAGAATATAAAAGCTCCTGGAATTGCTATTAATTGTATTAAGATGATACTAACAATCATGCTGATTTGCATTCGAGAGCTTACAATTTCATTAGCATTTTTAGCTACAATAAGTTTTTCACCTGTTAACTCTGGAGAAAGATAAGAAAAATCAATGTCGAGCCCTACCGACCAATCAACGGCTGATGTCCCAAAGAATTGAGCCATTGTCATAATGGTTTGAACAGCCATACTGTAAATAAAAAAAGCTCTTAAAAATCGTTTTAAATGTTTGATACCCATAAATTCTTTCCAAACTTTTTGCAATTCTTTGTAACCACTGTAAACAATTTCTTTTGTTAGTTTTTCTTCTTTAT
The DNA here is from genome assembly GCA_947311095.1 of uncultured Flavobacteriales bacterium. Lineage (GTDB taxonomy): Bacteria > Bacteroidota > Bacteroidia > Flavobacteriales_D > Parvicellaceae > S010-51. Next base: position 2,990 of record CAMZKF010000150.1, on the reverse strand, counting down.
TTACATTGGGTAAATAATAATAAGTTACTTGCGCAAAGCCGAACCACCAAATTCCAGTCATTAGAAAGGTATAACGCATCATTTCTATTTTCTCAGCTCCACTATCAGCTCCCATTACCATAGCTAAAGAAATTAAAAGCAATATAACACTACCTACATAGCCTAAAGAAAAGCCTTTAGCACTTAATTTATCGTGGTCTTTTCTTTCTGCAACTTCTGGCAAATAAGAATTGTAAAAAACCAAACTTCCCCAAAAGCCTAGGTTTGCAGTGAAAATTATTCCAAATTGAAAGAAAATGGGTAAGCTTTCGAAAAAATAGAGGGTAAGGCAAGACACTACACCTAAGTAGTTGAATAGTTTCATAAAGGATTTTTTATTTCCGATATAATCAGCTATTCCAGATAAAATAGGAGAGAGCAAGGCGACGAATAACAAAGAGAGTGCAATGGTATAACTGTATAGGCTTATTCTTGAAAAATGACCTCCAAAAAATGAAATTATTTCAGGCATTTTAGCTTCGTAATATAAAGGAAAAATAGCTGTTGTTATGACTAAAGGATATACCGAGTTCGCCCAATCGTAAAAAGCCCAAGCGTTCATTGTTTTTTTATCTCCCTTTACTAATTTAGTGTTCCTTGACATTTTTCTTTTTATTAATCGTAGTTGATAGCTCCTTTTTTTTGTATTCTACAAATAAGATAAGCGATGGTAAAGATAAAAAATATAATGACGTGATTAGAAAAAACTAGTAAAACCAAAGTGAATTTTAGCGGTTTTAAAATATATAGGCGCTTGATTTTGACTTCCTAATGCATAAGATAATGAAAATATACCTGGTTTGGTATCGAAACTGATGCCTAATCCAAAGCTATAAGGTTGGTCGTTAGAATAGTTTTTTCTTTCATTTTTTTCAAATAAACCGTAATCGTAAAATAAATAGATGTTTGCATTTTGTTCCAGTATAAAACGGTATTCGAGAGTTGAAATTAAATAGCTTGAAACAAACATCGATTGTTCGTCGAAACCTCTTATTGTACTCGCTCCTCCAATTCTATAAAGTTCGTTGGTAAATATGTTTTCATTGTAAAGTGTAGCTCCTTTTAATTGGAGTAATATGGTGCTTCTTTTTATTATTGGAATAAAAAAGCGAATATTTGCTCTAGCGGTATAAGTTAGAGTGGTTAATTTTATACTATCGTATAAATTTTGAGGTAGTATGGGGTTTCTTTTTATTTTTTTTGTACCAACGCTTCCTGTCATCATAAACGAATATCCTTTTCTAGGGTTAAACCTGTAATTTAATTTTTCTAGTTCTAGTTTTAATCCGTAATTGTTTTTTGATATGTCGGCAAAATTGGGCAGTACTGTATTGTTCTCGTATTTTTTTGCAGAAAGTAATATCGAATTGTTATTTTCATAAAAAACAGTAATTTTATTTAGTCCTGTAAAGGAATAATTAATTCCTATTTTAGCATTTCTATCAATATAAGAGGTGTCTTTTTTATAGATCTTTAATTGGGTAGAAGAACCAAATTTAGTGTTGAATAAATAGGGGTAGTCAAAGTTTATTTGTAAAGATTGGGTTAATTCTAATGTTTTTTTCCAATTAAAATGGATTAACTCTCCTTTGTAAAAACTATTTAGTAATTTTACTTTTACATCTCCTGTTAGTGTTATTTTGTCTTGCTGATTGGGTTGAATGCCTAAAATACCATTAAAATCATTGGCTTTTTTAGACTTTAGGTAAACATAAAGGTTGCACGTTCCGTTTACAAATTCATATTCTAATGGTTTTATTTCATTCCAATAAGGAACTTCTTTTATTCTTTGAGCGATTTCATTTATCCGTTTTTGATTGTATAAATCTTTAGGTTTTAGTTTTATATAGTTGTAAACCATTTTGGGGTTAATCTGTTCTTCTGTTTTTATAAAAATGGAGTCAATTATAATTAATCTACCTTTATTTATTGTTAAATCTGCACTTATCGATTCGTTGTTTATTTTGCAGTTCTCTAATTTTATTTCGCTAAAGGGGTAGCCGTTATTTTCGAGATAGGAAAGAGTTTTAGTATATAAATCAGCCATTTTTTTTGGTGAAAAAGGAGTTTTATTTTCTGTTTTTTCTCCAAATCCTATTTCGCTTAAAATGGTTTTGTTTTGATTGCTAATGCTTAATTTTCCCCATTTGAACTGTTCGCCTTTGTAATAATAAATGTGTAATGTTCTTAGGCTATCGTTTCTAATTATAGAGTCTATATTAGCGGTTAAATAGCCTTGTTCTATTTGTTTGTTTATTATTTTTTTTAAAACGGTTTTATAATTTAAGATTGTTACTTTATTAAAATATTTTATTTTATTTTGGGTTTCATTATTAATTGTAATTGTCCATTCTTTTTCTTGTCCATAAGAATTTTTTAAACCCAAAATAAAGATTATTATTATAATTAGAAGTTTCATTTGTCGTAATTAGGTCTAATTTATTTCTTTAATTTGTTGTAATGCCAATTAAATAATGATACGCAATTTATAAATAGTTTTATTATCACTTATACTTCTTCAAATAAAATAACTAAGGCTATTCTAATTTTTAATATCGAATTTCATTATTCATTTAGTATAAATACAATGGGTATCGGCTAAAAAAAAAATCTTTCAGCGAATTTCAAAATTAAAGAGGTGTAAAAGAATAGAACAAAGCTAATAATATTTTATTGTTCAAGCCTCTTGTTAATTTTTTTAGATGATATTCAGCATAAATGTGCTAAACGAGATATGGTAAGTGAGTTAGTCTAACGGTAATATTCTCTTTGCGTTAGAGATGGAAGAGGTAGCTTTTTGTGTTTTAAAAATTAGTAAAACTTGGTTCAAAAGAGCGATTTTATGAGCTCCTTTTAAATTTATATCAATAATCTATTGGTATTAGTATTCTATTTTAAAAGCAAGAACTACAAACGGACAGCTTGTTTAAACGCCCAAAAACACGTCTTTT
>CAMZKF010000149.1 GCA_947311095.1 uncultured Flavobacteriales bacterium | reverse complement strand
CTGTTATTTCGCCATTATTCTCAAAATCTTGGTTATCATACTATATCCTTACTACCACGAAGCATAATACTCCGTAGAACATAAAAAAAAGACGTTTAAACTTTTCGTAGTCACTCATATATACTCAATCCGATTAGTGTTTAGATGACTTCACACTCCTGATTGTAATGGAAATCTTTTGACAAAAAACAACTTAAAAAACTTAGTAAAAAAGAGCGATGTTAGAAGCTCCTTTTTTACTATAGTTTTTTTTGTTGTTTTTGTTGTTTTTGTTGAAAATTGGAATGTAAAGCAGGAATTAGTGCCCTACAAATAAGTTAGACATTGCAACTTTTTTTCCTATAATAGAAACCAAATCGCTTATAGCTACTCTTTCTTGCGTCATGGTGTCTCGGTCTCTAATGGTGACCATATTGTCGTCCAATGTTTCGTAATCTACGGCAATACAGTATGGTGTTCCTATTGCATCTTGTCTTCTATAACGCTTACCAATGCTGTCTTTTTCTTCGTACATACAATTGTGTTCTAATTGCAATGTTTTTAAAATTTCTCTTGCTTTTTCGGGTAAACCGTCTTTACGAACCAATGGCAAAATTGCTGCTTTTATTGGCGCTAATGGTGCTGGAATTGACAAAACTGTTCTTTCTGTTCCATCTTCTAATTTCTCTTCTTTCAATGATTTTGAAAGTACTGCTAAGAACATTCTATCGACTCCAATTGATGTTTCTAACACATAAGGAACTATGTTTTCTTTGGTTTCGGGGTCGAAGTATCTTAGTTTTTTTCCTGAAAATTCTTCGTGTTGTTTTAAGTCAAAATCGGTACGAGAGTGTATTCCTTCTAGTTCTTTGAATCCAAATGGGAAGTTAAACTCTATGTCGGTAGCTGCATCGGCATAGTGGGCTAATTGTACGTGGTCGTGAAAACGGTAATTTTCGTCACCAAGTCCTAATGCTTTGTGCCATTTTATGCGTGTTTCTTTCCAGTATTCGAACCATTTCATTTGTGTGCCAGGTTCTATAAAAAATTGCATTTCCATTTGTTCGAACTCTCGCATTCTAAATATAAATTGACGGGCTACAATTTCGTTTCTAAATGCTTTTCCTATTTGAGCTATTCCAAAAGGAATTTTCATACGTCCTGTTTTTTGAACATTCAGGTAGTTTACAAATATACCTTGAGCTGTTTCGGGGCGTAAATATATTTTAGAAGCATCGCCAGATACTGCGCCTAGTTCTGTTCCAAACATAAGGTTGAATTGCTTAACTTCTGTCCAGTTTTTAGAACCACTTACAGGGCAAGTTATTCCCAAATCAATAATTAATTGTTGAAGTTCATCTAGTTTATCGTTGTTTAATGCATCTCCCATTTTAGTTTCAATGTCGGCAATTTCTTTTAGCCTTCTCAAAACGTTTCCGTTGGTTGCTCTAAATTCTTCTTCGTTAAAATCATCTCCAAAGCGTTTCTTTGCTTTTGTAATATCTTTATTTATTTTTCCTTCAATTTTGGCAATGTGTTCCTCTATCAATACGTCGGCTCTATATCTTTTTTTAGAGTCTTTGTTGTCAATCATGGGGTCGTTAAACGCATCGACGTGTCCCGAGGCTTTCCATGTTTTTGGATGCATAAAAATTGCGGCATCTAAGCCTACTATCTCTTCATGTAGTTGAACCATACTCATCCACCAATATTTTTTGATGTTGTTTTTTAACTCCACTCCATTTTGGGCGTAATCGTATGTTGCACTTAGTCCATCGTATATTTCACTACTAGGAAATACAAATCCAAATTCCTTTGCGTGGGAAACTACTTTTTTAAACTGATCTTCGTTTGCTGCCATTATTTGTTTTTATTTTTTATGACTGCAAAGATAGGGATTTTTTTAATTCGCTTTTAATTGTATGAATAATTAAAAGCTTACGATTTTTTAAAACTAAATTAACACTTATATGGTTTTATCTACTTAGATTTGACCTCATGAATGTAACCAACAAAATAGCGGCTTTTCTTTCGGTCGTTTTTCAACCTTTGTTTATGCCTTTTGTTGCACTATTGTTTATGTTGTATTTGCCTAGCAATTTGAATGCGTCATTGACTTCTGAAATAAAAAAGGAAGTAGTGTATTTGAGTTTATTGTTTACCATAACTTTACCTTTAATTATGTTTGTCCTTTTTTTAAAGTTCAAATGGATTACAGATATACACTTGACGGTTCGTAAGGAAAGAATAATTCCAACTTTTATTTCTTTAGCTCTTTTTGTGACACTTTATTTTCTTATGAAAGATTTAGAGGGAATGTCTAATTATTTTTTATTAATTTATTTGGGTTCTATTTTAGGAGTGTTAATTGCCAACCTTGTAACTTTGTTTTGGAAAATAAGCATACATGGCTTTGGAGTTTTTGGAGTAGTAGGTTCTTTATTAGCTGTTTCTATTGTAAACCAATCTAATTTTCCTTTGATTGGTGTTATTTGTATTGTAATTGCTGTTTTAGTCGGCATTAGCCGCCTTGTGTTAAAAAGACATACACCTTTACAAGTTATACTTGGGAGTTTATTGGGGTTAGTCGCTCCTTCTTTGCTTTTGTTTTTTTAGAAGCCATCAAAAAGCTCAATCATCAACCTAGACAACTGGTCTATAAGTATCTATATGTCGAGCTTTCTTACTCTCGTAAATATCGCTTATTCTAACTAAAATCCCTGTTTCTTCAACTCCTCCAAAATCTAAATTTATAGCCGTTCCAAAGGTTTTCATTGTAGAAGATAGTTGCATATACTGATTGATTAAAGGCGGGATATTTTCTCCTCTTTCTCTTACATATTTACTTAACTCTTTTAACCCTTCTTTAAATTCTAGTTTCATTATTTTATCTTTAATGTTTTTATTAAAAAAGTCAGAAATAGGATGAATCGGAAGCACTAATTTTTGAGAATCAGGAAAATAATGATGCATAAATGTCAGTATTGCATTTCTTGAATCTTTATCGAATTTTGTGTACATCGTAACCTTACCAAAAAAATAATTGACATGCTTATAATCGACGGCTATTGCTCCTAATCCGTCCCAAAGGTTGTCTAGCGAAAAGATTCCTTTTCTAGAACCTTGACTGGGTTGAAACATGGGTTGAATCCAAGACCTTCCTAGTTCGATTGTTTTAGGTAAAAAACGCTTGATAAATTCATCTGAAAATTTAAAATAATGTTGCGTCGATAGTTCGTTTTTAGAAAAATCGGTAATTGTATTTCCATCGATAAAACGATAACCTCCAACTATTTCGTCATCTTCTGGAGAAAACACAATCAACTGCTGGTAACAATTTTCGGAAATATCGTGTTCGTCAACGTCTATTTCTTTGCCTGTTCCTCCTCCTGACGAAGCAAAAGAAAGCTCTCTTAATCGACCTATTTCTCTCATCACATTGGGAGAATTGTGGTGATTTACAATGTATATTTTATTGTTTCCTTTATTGGTATTTCGAACAAAGGTAGATTCATTCAATTCTTTATGAATTAATTTTCTATCTACTGGTTTTGCTATGTAATCAAATTTATCTGCCATTTTCACAATAATATTATACTAATTTATAGACTTCGTTTTTTACCTCTTGCGCTAGTTCTGTATCCGTTTTGTTTTTGTCAAATTTTTTAGGTAAAATAGGTTTTCCTATTGTTATATGAATAGGTATTGCTTCCAATTTAAATTGTTCATTTATTAAATATAACATTTCTAAATTTGCTTTTACTCCAATTCCTTCTCTAAAGTTTGACAATCGATAAAAAAAATCGGACAAACCTCCACTTATATGAATTGGTACAATAGGAGAATTATGTTCTCTAGCTTTAAAGATAAAAGTGCGTTTCCATTCCAAATCTCTTATAACGCCTTTCTTTTTTCGACTAACCATTCCTGCAGGAAATACAAATGTAGCCTGATCAGAAGCAAACAATTCATTTATTTTTTTAAATGAGTCTTTTGAAGTAGAACCGTGTTTATTTACCCCTACAAAAATACCTTTTAAGTTTTTAATATTCATAAGAATATCATTTACTATAAATTTAATATCCTTTCTTCTAGGTGAAATTGCACTCATGATAGCCATAGCATCTAATCCTCCAATTGGGTGGTTGGCGACTAAAACTACGCTTCCTTTTTCTGGAATATTTTCTAATCCTGTAACTGAAACTGGAATATTAAAATGAGCTAACATCCCAAGACAAAAATCAAGGTCGTAATCATTTTCTAATTTTGTAAGGATATAATTGGTCTCATCTTCGTGAGTAATTCGTTTTAAATAATTCACCAAAAAAGAAGGCAACCACTTATAAAGTTTAGGACTTTTAGCTTGCAGTACATTCTCAATATCTACTATTTTTTTAGCTTCTCTTTCTTTCATCTTGTTACAATAAATAGAATTGCAAAGGTAATAAAAAAATAGGCTTTTGTTAAAACAAATACAAGGTATAACGATTTACTTGATTTAACCCTGTAATTTTTAACATGAACTAAAATTTATTTGCATTAAGGTTATTTAAATCAGAAGTTTTATTGAGTTATAAAGGTAAAAAAAGAAAAGACTCCCATCTAGTGACTAAAAACTCATCTACAAAAGTAAAATTACTTTTCAGACTATTTCAACAAACGCTATAAAACCTTCCATATTAAATCTACATCCCAACCTGCTTTTATTTTTATTTCACCTTCATATAATATTACTTTTTCAGGCTGTTTATTTTTAAGGTAATTTCCTGTATCCCAATAAGCATTGCGATTTGAATCAAAAATAGATTTTAAAGTATAATTTCCAGTCGGTAAATTTTTAAAATTTAGGGTCTTTGTTTTTTCTGAGACAACAATTTCTTCCATTACTTTTCCATTTTTTATTAAATGTATAATATGTGGAATATCTGTTTTTTGTTCGTAGTGTAAGATTAGATTTCCGTATTTATTTTGAGGCTTTATTTTAAAAAACAAATGAGTAGAATCTATCGTTCTATTATAAATATCGACTATTGAATGGGGAACAGCAAATAACTCGTAATCCACATCTTCTTTTAATTTAGCTATAATCGCCATTTTATTTTCTTTCACTTCAACCTTAAAAGGAATTGCAGTAGAGTCTTCATTTATTAATTTAATCGTTTCACTATTTATCTTTTTTATTGGTGATTTGAATGTAAACATTATATCTTCAAAAAATGGTAAGTCATTTCTAGTGTTCGTATTGAATAATAAAGTTGAATCTCTTTTTTTCTTCCGTTTCTTTATGCTAACTTTTGTTGTGTCAGGAGCAAAATCGTCTATTGAAGCTATAAATTTAATTTTAGAAATGGAATCTATGTGTTGCACCCAAAATTGAATGGTATCTTTATTCGTATAAGACTTTTGTTTTTCTCCATCGGAAAATAGATTATCGACTAGCGTAATTGTAGTGTTTTTTGCCTTAGCATTTAAAATTACCTCCACTTTACCTGGGTATATGTATTTTTTTGAGGAAACAAATAATTTCTTTTTCTCTTCTTCAAATAACGACAATGTAACAGATTGATTTTGATTAATCGAATCGCTGTTTATAGTAATCATAGTATCTAAAAATGCAATCCGTTCAGAATTGGGGGCAAATTTATAATTTCCATTTTTATCGTCAATAGCAATTAAGGTGTAATCTCCAGCTTTTAAGGTTTTGAATTTAAAAAACCCTTTGCTATTTGTTTGCGTAAAATAATATGGTGTTTCTAGCATAGCAAGTGAATCTCTATTATTTTTATAAAGTGCTACCAATATTTCTTTTTCCGAAGTTTTAGAAAAAGCGTCATAAACATTGCCTTTTAATTCTAAGGAGTCAATTTCGTTTCCAGTAGATAGTACGTAACTATAATTTGATATTCTATTCCCTTCTGTAAGATCGGCTATTGAATTTCCAAAATTAATGAGGTAAGTTGTGTTTTCTGCTAATTCTCCAGTCAGTTTTATTAATATTTTCTTTCCTTTTACTTCAAAAATAGGTTTAAAAGGTAAGCTAGGAGTAATAATAATGTTTTTATCAGGGTTATTTAATTTAATAAATTCATCAAATCCAATTTGAATTTCTGTAGCCGAAAAATTTGTAGAGCGATTAGCAGGAAAAGTCTTAGCTAATTCTAATTGAGGAGCATCCGTATCTTTTGCTCCGCCAGACAAAGATGATTGTTGAGCACAACTCCATAAAAAAAGAAAAGGTATGACTAATAAATTTATTTTTTTCACAATATAGAATTTATAAAAGTTGTGATTTGTTCAAGACCTAGCTTGTCTTCAATGTCAAAAGTATTTAAAAACTCACTGTCTATATCCAAAACACCTATACAATTATTGTTTTCATCTCTAATTGGCAGTACTATTTCTGATTTGGTAATAGAACTACAAGCAATATGACCTTCAAATTTATTAACATCCGAGACTACTATTGTTTTGTTTTCTCCCCATGACTTTCCGCAAACACCTTCCCTTTTTTTTATTCGAGTACAAGCCAATGTACCTTGAAAAGTATTTAAGACTAATGTTTCATTTTCAACAAAGTAAAACCCTACCCAAAACCAATTCATTTCGTACTTCAATAGAGCACAAATATTGCCTAAGTTTGCTATTCTATTTGATTCTCCTGCTGTTATTGATTTTACTTGAGCTAGTAAAACTTCATATTGCGTTTTTTTAGATGTTTTTTTATCTATTGAAGTTGTTGTAATCATTTATTCGGTAATTTCAGCATTATTAAAATAATCGATAATTGCTTCTTTCATCATTTCTTCTTGCTCAGCTCCTGTAAGTAACGGTAATGCTTCTATATTTTCAAAATGAGGCCAACCGTCTTTATCTCTTCCTTTAAACTCATAGTAACCATAAGGTTCTAAAAGTGCGCAGGTTGCAATGTGCATTACTTCTATTTTTTGATCTTTTGTCAAATCTACATACCCTTTGTTGAGTTCTTGCAATCCTAATATAAATAAAATAGACTGCATATCCAGTGTTTCTCCAAAATGTTTCGAAGCAATTAATAATGTTTCTCTCCAGCGTTTTTCTAATTCAAAATTCATGGTGTAAAGTTAAAAATTCATTTTTAGTTACTGCAAAAAAAGAGAGAGAATAGTAATATCCTCTCTCTTTCTATATCAAACCCGATTAATTTTCAGTATATATACTCAACTAATTTATTGCATATTTACCGTTTCTTCACTTTGTTTTTCTTCTTCTATTTTTATAATTCCCAAAACAGTACCTTCAACTGCAATGTCCAAAACAGCCAATCCAGCTTGCCCTGATTTAAAAATATCGGTATAATCAAAAGTTACTTTTCCTGAAGCGTCTGTTGTTCCTGTTTTATCCAATCTCAAGTCTGTCCCCAAAGAATCAGAGGCGTGTTTGTAAAATAACTTAACAGTAACACCTGGAACGGCAGCGTTTGAAACGTCAAGCACTGTCACCACTGCTGTTGTTTTCTTTTTCTTGTAACAAGAAGAAAAAGTTGTCATAATTGTAAGTAATCCAACTAGTAAAATTGTGTTTCTAAGAATAGTTTTCATAATGTTTATTAATTTTTAAAGGTCTTTTCCTGCAAATTTCTTTACTTTGCATAAAGAACAAAGTTATACAATTATTATTATGTTGCAAGTAAGAAACCTAAATATCATTTTTTTATCTATTTTAATAACGTCTTTTAGTAGCTGTGGGTTGCTTAAAAAGTCAAATAAATCGGAAAAAGAAGTAAAAAACACAACCCTAACAAATAAAAAAGATGAGGTTGTAGCCGTTCCAGAGCCTGTATTGAGAATACCTAACGTAGTAGAATTTAATACGACTTTAGGCAAATTTAAAATTAAACTATATTCAGAAACTCCTTTACATCAAAAAAACTTTGCAAAATTAATTGACCAAAATTATTATGATGGCCTTTTGTTTCATCGAGTAATCAAAGATTTTATGATTCAAGGAGGAGATCCAAAATCTAAGGGAGCTGACAAAAGTGTACCTTTAGGAAACGGAGGGCCTGGCTATACGATACCAGCTGAATTTAATCAAAAGTTTTACCACAAAAAAGGAGCTTTGTGTGCTGCAAGGCAAGGAGACGTTCAAAATCCTGAACAAAGATCAAGTGGTTCTCAATTTTATATTGTTACAGGGGCTGTTTATTCATTGTCTGATCTCAATCAAATGGAAGTGAGAATTAACCAACAAGCAAAAGCAGGAATGATGCGAAAGTATTGGGCAAACCCTAAAAATAAAGCCGATGCCGAATTATACGCAAAATATAAAAAAGAATTAAAACGTGATAGCTTGAATGCTCTAGTTGCTAAAATAAAACAAGAACAGCTAAATAGTTATGTTCCGTATAAATTTACAGAACAACAAATAAAAGACTATACCACTATTGGAGGCACGCCTTTTTTAGATAATAACTACACCGTTTATGGTGAAGTGATAGAAGGTATTGAAGTGGTAGAAGCGATAGGAAATGTAAAAACAGCTCCTGGCGATCGTCCATTCGAAGATGTAAAAATAATTAGTATTAAAATATTAGATTAAAATATAATGTTAGTTAAAGTAGAAGAATTATCAAAAGAAGTTGCAGGCTTTAACAGTTCTGTAGCTGAAGAAGTAGAGCAATTTAGAATTAGATTGCTTGGAAAAAAAGGAGAAATCACCGCTTTATTAAAAGAGTTTAGAAATGTTCCTGTTGAGCAAAAAAAAGAATTTGGTCAAAAAATTAACATCTTAAAAAATGCTGCTCTAGAAAAAATTGAAGCATTAAAAATTAAAGCAGAAGAAACGAGTGCAGCCAATCATGGATTAGATTTATCTATGCCTGCTAGTCCTTTTGAATTAGGAGGAAGGCATCCGCTATCGGTTGTTCGTAATGAAATTATTTCTATTTTTAATCGCATTGGTTTTGCAGTGTCAGAAGGACCAGAAATTGAAGATGATTGGCATAATTTTACAGCACTTAATTTCCCAGAAGAACATCCAGCAAGAGACATGCAAGACACTTTTTTTATTGATCCTGAAACAGCATTGAGAACACATACCTCTTCTGTTCAAGTGCGGGTAATGGAAAATTCAACTCCACCAATTCGTACTATTTCTCCTGGTAGACTTTTTAGAAACGAAGCCATATCTGCAAGAGCTCATTGTATTTTTCATCAAGTAGAAGGTTTGTATATTGACAAGGATGTTTCTTTTTCTGACTTAAAACAAACGCTACTTTACTTCGCTAAAGAAATGTTTGGCGAAAAAACAAAAATTAGATTAAGACCCTCTTACTTCCCTTTTACAGAGCCTAGCGCCGAAGTAGATGTAAGTTGTCAACTTTGTAATGGTAAGGGATGTAACGTTTGTAAACACACAGGCTTTTTAGAAATTATGGGTTGTGGAATGGTTGATCCCAATGTTTTAGAAAATGCAGGAATAGACAGTAAGGTTTATAGTGGATTCGCTTTTGGTATGGGAATAGAACGAATTACAATGCTAAAATATCAAGTCAACGATTTACGTCATTTCTTTGAAAATGATTTGCGTTTTTTAAAACAATTTAAGACAGCTTACTAACCCTAAAAAACCTACACTAGAAGCTATTGAAATAAATAAAATGGAAGAAAATCAAGATATACCAGAAGAAAAAGTTTCCAAAAAGAAATATTTAAAGCCTTTTACAAAATGGGTTTTAATTCTATTGTTATGGATAGCTGTTTTAGCTCCTATGGGAACAATCTATTTTATGCTCAACATAGCAGACGATGGTTCACTTCCTGGTTTTGAAGAATTGGAAAACCCTCAATCTAACTTAGCGACTACAATTTACACACAAGACGATGTAGAACTGGGTAAATATTTTAGAGAGAATAGAACCAATGCAAAATACAATGATTTGTCTCCTTGGTTAGAAAAAGCCTTGATAGGAACAGAAGACGAACGTTTTAAAAATCATTCGGGAGTTGACGCTAGAGCTTTGGGAAGAGTTATAAAAGGTGTTGTTTTAAATAAAAAAAGTCAAGGAGGAGGAAGTACCATTTCTCAGCAATTGGCTAAATTACTGTTTCCAAGAAAGAAGCTTAATAAATGGGAATTGGTTAAACGAAAATTTAAAGAATGGATTATTGCAACCCGTTTGGAAAAAAACTATACCAAAGAAGAAATTCTAACCATGTATTTGAATAAGTTTGACTTCCTTAATAATGCAGTAGGAATAAATTCGGCTGCGCAAGTTTATTTCGGAAAAACGCCAAAAGAATTAAAAATACACGAAGCTGCAATGCTTATAGGAATGGCAAAAAACCCTTCATTGTTCAATCCTTTAAAAAGGTACGACACTGTTTTTCACCGAAGAAATGTTGTTTTTTGGCAAATGAAAAAAAGTAAATTCATTACAAAAGAGATATACGATTCTTTAAAAGTACTTCCCCTGGGATTGCACTATACCAGAGTTGACCATCAATCAGGATTAGCTCCTTATTTTAGAGAAACGCTAAGAAAAGAAGTAACAAAAATACTGGGAGCTAAAGATAAAAAAGGAAATTACCTTCGAGTAGATCACAACGGAGAGCCTTACAATATTTACTCTGATGGATTAAAAATATATACCACTTTAGATTCTCGAATGCAGAAATATGCAGAATATGCAGTAGCAGAACATTTAAAACATGAATTGCAAAGAGATTTTTTTAAAAACAACAAACGATGGAGAAACCCTCCTTTTTCCAATGATTTATCTAAAACTAAAATAGATACATTGATGCAACGAGCCAAACGACATTCCAATATGTATAAAAAGTTAACAGGGCAAGTTTGTAGCTATTGCGAAAGAACAAAAGATATTCATAAAGAAGGAGACCACTATCATTGTGACTATTGTAAGCACGATGAACCAATAAAAACAAAAGCAGAAATAGACTCTTTGTTTAATCAAAAACGAACAATACGTATATTTGATTGGCAATCGGAAGGTTATGAAAAAGATACATTATTGTCAGCCATGGATTCTATTCGTTATTATAAAAGTTTATTGAGGGCTTCAATGGTTTCTATTGATCCGCACACAGGTTTTGTAAAAGCTTGGGTTGGAGGAGCTAATTTTAAACATTTTAAGTACGATATGGTCAAAAATGGAAAACGTCAAGTAGGTTCTACATTTAAACCTTTTGTATATGCTACTGCCATAGAAACAGGAGCAATACACCCTTGCGATCAAGTTCCTGACATGCGATATTGTGTAGAAGTTCCTTACAATGCTAAACGAAATAAAATGTGGTGCCCTGGTAATGCAGGAGCAAAATACACCAATGAATTAACGCCTTACACCTTTGCTTTAGCTGCTTCGATGAACAACATTACAGCTCATATTATAGGTAAAGACGGAATGCCTCAAAAAGTATTTAATCGAGTTGCTGAATTAGGAATAGATACGTCAATGTTTGAACCTGTTCCTGCTATGGCGCTAGGTGTGTTTGATTTATCTGTTTATGAAATGGTAAGTGCAATGACAGCTTTTGTGAATAACGGAGTTTACATTACTCCTACTTTTATTTCTAAAATAGAGGATAAAAATGGAAATGTAATTTACGAACCGAAACAACAAGCAAAAGAAGTTTGGGCTGAATATACAGCTTATACAATTTTGAAAATGATGGAGAAAGTAACTTCTGGAATGCAACATCCAACGGCTATTGGCAAAAACGGAAGACGTTTAGTAGGAGGAACAGCAATAAGAATTAGAGGTAGAAAATCAGAAAAAAGACCTTATGCAGGACTAAAAATGCCAATTGCAGGAAAGACAGGTACAACTCAAAATCAATCTGATGGTTGGTTTATGGGCTTAACCCCTGATTTAGTTACAGGAGTTTGGGTAGGTGCTGAAGATAGAGCTGTACGTTTTAGAAGTTTACAATTGGGAATGGGAACGAATATGGCCTTACCGATTTGGGGTTATTATATGAATAAAGTCTATGCCGATTCTACGATAACTATTTCGCAAGGTAATTTTCCTAGACCTGCAAGTGTAACAAGAAATCCGCTAGATTGTGAACAGTACAAAATGGCGCAACCAAGTGTTGAAGATTATAACAATGAAGGTTTTGATGGCTTGAATAGTCATGGGCAAGAGGAAGACTGGTAATTCGTTATCTTGATTAACGATAGAAGGTTATAACAGTTCGCTTTTATAACTTTTTGTAAAAATTAAATCCTTTTTGCGTTAGGGATAGTAACGGAAGCTTCTTATTGTGAAAAACTAGTTAGACTTAGCACAAAAGAGCGACTTTAGAAGCTCCTTTTGGGGTTAGGATAAGTGTTTTCACAATAAGAACTATAAGTGAATAGCTCGTTAAAACGCCCAAAGTAAGAATAAGAAAATATAGACCTCCAATTTAGAATATAAATGGAAAAAGATAAAAAAAAGAAAGTTTCTCAGCAAGAAATAGACAAGGCAATAGACGTTTTACATGCTCTTTTGGGTGACACCAACCAACTTTTGGATTTGGAAGAAAATAGACGAGTAGCCTTAATAACAGCAGCTGGAAAAATTTCAAGACCCAATCGAGAAGCATTGAAACAACGTAGAAAAGATGCAAAAAAAGCGGCTAAGCGAAAAATGATTGAACGAGACAAACACGCTCGTAAAGAAACAGGAATAAGAAGTGCTCGAGAAGAATTGGTTTTTATAGCTCCAAAGCTAATCGATATTCCGAATAACGAAGATATGCCCGATTTGGAATCACCTCGTAATTGCTATGTGTGTAAAAAAGTTTATACCAAATTACACCATTTTTACGACCAAATGTGTCCTGAATGTGGCGACTTTAATTATGCTAAAAGGTATCAAACCGCAGATTTGACAGGGCAGGTTGCTGTAGTTACAGGTTCTCGTTTAAAAATTGGCTATCATATTACTTTAATTTTATTGAGGTCTGGAGCTTCTGTGGTGGCTACTACTCGTTTCCCTGTCGATTCTGCTTTGCGATTTTCTAAAGAAGACGATTTTAAAGAATGGGGACATCGCTTACACATTCACGGGTTGGATTTGAGGCATATTCCAAGTGTGGAAATATTCTGTAATTTTATTGAAATGAAATACAAACGCTTGGATATTTTAATCAATAATGCAGCACAAACGGTAAGGAGACCTGCTGGTTTTTTTAAACATTTGATGGATAAAGAAGAAATTCCATTTGAAGAACTACCTCCCTACGCTCAAGATTTGCTGAGCGACCACAATGATTGTATAAAAGAATTGAAATCTCTTTCGGTAAAAACAACGGCAAATAACGAAAAACTACCAGTTACTTGGCATGGAGTAGAACCAGGAATTGGATTGAGTTCTTCAGCAAAATTATCGCAAGTACCTTATAGTTTTGACAATTCTTTGAAAGCAGAGGAAGTCTTTCCTGAGGGGGAGTTGGATGTAGATTTGCAACAAGTAGATTTGCGTAAAACCAACAGTTGGAGATTGAAATTAGGCGAAATTGAAACCCTTGAAATGATGGAAGTTCAATTGGTAAACTCTATTGCTCCTTTTGTTTTATGCAACCGTCTTTCTATTTTAATGCGAAAAGAAAATACAGGTAAGAAACACATTATAAATGTTTCGGCAATGGAAGGAAAATTTTTACGTTTTAAGAAAAATCCGAGACACCCACATACCAATATGGCAAAGGCTGCGTTGAATATGTTAACCCACACTTCTTCGGCTGAATTTGCAAAAGATGGCGTATTTATGAATGCCGTAGATACAGGTTGGGTTACGGATGAAGACCCCGTGGAATTAGCCAAAAAGAAAATTGACAAGCACGATTTCCAACCTCCTTTAGACATTGTAGATGGTGCTGCAAGGGTTTTAGATCCTTTGATTGACGGAATCAACACAGGAAAACATTGGTGTGGTAAATTCCTGAAAGATTATATGCCAATTGATTGGTAAAAAAATATATAAATGTCAGAAAAGCTAAAATCTTGGAGCTTACTCCTTTTACTATCTTGTATTTGGGGAAGTTCTTTTTATCTAATTAACTTAGGCTTATTTGATAGCTATCATAACCCTAGATTACCTGCCGATGAATTGGGTGCATTAAGGGTTGTTATTGCTTTTTTAGCATTGTCTCCAATATTGATTAAAAACTTAAAATATTTAACTAAAAAAAACATCTTATTTTTAATTATAGCTGGAATTTGTGGAAATGGACTTCCTCCTTTTTTATTTGCCTATGCCGAGACAACTCTAAATAGTTCGGTTGTGGGAATGTTAAATTCTTTAGTTCCTTTATTCACTATTATTATAGGTTTTTTATTTTTCAAAATTGAAATTACAAAACCTCATTTACTAGGGATTGGAGTAGCTATTATCGGCACTTATTTTATTGTAAAAGAGCAATTTAATGTCATTTCTATCTCCTTTGAATCGACAAAGCCAATGTTAGCAATTGTATTTGCTACAATCTGCTACGCCACCAGTTTAAATGTTATAAAATACAAACTAACAGACATAAAATCAACGGCTATAACGGCGCTTAGCTTTTTAATGATAGCCCCTTTTGCTTTTAGCTACCTTGCCTTTTCTCCTTTTTTCGGAAGAATACAAACGCAAGAGAATATAATGGGAGGGGTTGGAGCTATTTTAATTTTAGCTGTTGTTGGAACAGCTATTGCTGTCTTACTTTTCAATCAATTAATTAAAATTAGCTCACCTTTATTTGCTTCTTCTGTCACCTATTTTATTCCAATTATAGCTATTTTAATTGGTTGGTCTATTGGTGAAAAAATATCTATATCTCAAATTTTAGGTATTGCTATTCTTATAGGAGGAGTAGTTCTCGTTAACCGAAAATAAGACTTATTCCAATTCCGTTTTTATAACCTGAGCTACCTCCAAGGTTGTTTTATTATAAATATAGCTAATCAATGCTAAATTAGTAATATTATAAGTTGTATCGGTAGTATTGTCGGGGAGTAAGAATGAAAAATTATTGTATAATTTACCACTGTTTTCAGTAGCTAATTTTGTTCCCCATGTGCCGTTTATATTGTCACTCAATACACTATGGTGATGATAATGCTCTTCTACCGCCCCGTTACTTAATTTTTGAGGAGCAATTACAACTTCTCTCACCAAATAAATAGTTAAACCATAATCATCTGTCAACGTATTTATAAATTCAGACTCAGTATGAACAAACAAACCTCTTGTTTGTGGAAAATAATTATACTGTAATTGTAGTTTTGCAACCAAAGGCTCCGTTAAAGCACTATTCACAGCTCCTGTCCATGCTGAAGCCAAAAACCAAAGTGAATTGGACAATCCTCCATCTTTTCGATTAATAGTTCCAGCTGGATTACCGAAAAAACCAGCAATATCATTGACATAAGTATTTCCCGCTTCAGTTCTAAAATCGATTAAAAATTCTGGAGGCGAAACCACTTGAAAAGCACTTCCAATACCAGCGTGTACAGAAGCAACAAACACACGATTAGGGTTAGCATCTTCCAAACCTTTAGCTATTAATCCTGCTGCAGGGCAATTGGTACACGTATGCCCTGTGTAATCTTCTAACAATACGTTTTTTAACGTGGACGTATTTTCTGTCCAAACAGGCCAATTATAGTTAGAGGTATCACTATCTGGAAATAGACTCCAATCTAAATTACTAGATGGATGCTCGACTACTGGATGCTCGACCTTATCGCACGAAACAGCTATGAGTCCAATACTAAAAAATAAACTAATTAACGAGATATTTATAAATTTCATAATTTTAAAAACTAGATGTTAATGTAAATGTTAAACCATTAGATGCTGGTACTGTTCGGCAAACTCCTCCTACGCAAAACACACCAGCTCTTTGTCTTCCATATTGAATACTAAAACGATGCGAACCATCGACATATCCAATTCGACCTAAGAGGTAATGGACTTGTAAGTTTTCTATTTCATTTCCATAATTGTACTGATCTAAAACAGCTAACGACCAATGTGGACTAACCGTATATTCCAACAGACCAAAAGCCCAATTCCCCTGATCTTGCTTTGTCCATAGGTGTTGTATTTCTGTCCTCAAAGCATGCTTTGGTTTTATTTTCCAAGTTACATCGACAACAGCAATATCTGCGTATATTTTTTCGTGATGTTTGGCTACCAAGATAGCTCTATCTTCAAAAATAAAATTAAAATAAGTCGCACTTACTTTTATTTTTTTATTGATTT
>CAMZKF010000148.1 GCA_947311095.1 uncultured Flavobacteriales bacterium | reverse complement strand
TTGAAAGATAAAGAAATAGATAAAGTAATGAATAAGATTCAACAATCTATCGAAACTCAGTTAAGTGCAGAATTAAGATAATTGGTTATGATTGGGAAATTTAAAGGCAAAACTATTACTTGGATAATTGGCTATCATATTGTAAAAGTAGGAATCAATACTTTTTATAAAAAACATGAAGCAGTAGGGATGGAACATGTTCCTTATGGCGAAAAACCTATTATCTTTGCTTCTAACCACCAAAATGCATTTTTGGATCCTATATTAATAACCGTTGTTGGACCAATGGAAACCTACTACTTAACAAGGGCTGATATTTTTGAAAAACCTTTTTTAAATAAGTTATTTAGGAGTATTTATATGCTTCCTATTTTTAGGCAGCGAGATGGGGGAGACCCTAGAGAAAAAAATAAAGTTACATTTAATGAATGTTATGATTTGTTGAGTGAAAATAAAGCTATCATAATTTTTCCAGAAGGAAATCATTCGGGGAAAAAAAACTTAAGAGCAATAAAAAAAGGGTTGGTTAGAATTGGCTATGGAGCCGACGATAAATACAATGGAAATCTTGATGTTCAGATTGTTCCAGTGGGACTAAATTATAGTAGCTACGCTGGTTATCAATCAGAATTTCTAATTAATTTTGGAAAACCAATAGCGCTCAACGATTATAATGAAAAACGGAAAGAACACGAGAATAAAGCTGTTACTGAAATCACTTCTGACATAAAAAAAGGAATGAAACAAGTAATGATTGATTTAAAAAATGATCATTATGAAGCCGTAAATGAAATGTTATATATTTTTCCAAAGGAAATAGATGCTTTGTCAAATCAAAAGTCAGAAACACTTTCGGATAAGTTTAAAGCTCAAAAAGTTTTTATAGATAAAATAGAAAATGCAATTGAAGTTAAACCTAGTTTAGGAAATGAGCTAGATGAAAAGGTTAAAAAGATAATAGATTTCACAAAAGAAAATAAATTAAAATATTGGTTATTTGATAAAGATAGTTATAGTTTTGGAGCTGTTTTATTAGCTGTTTTAGGTTTAATAATAGGCTTGCCTCTACACGTTTATGGTGTCTTAAATAATTATATTCCCTATAAACTACCTGTGTGGTTTGTAAATAGCAAAATAAAAGACGTTACTTTCCATGGCTCATTTAAAATGGCTTTAGGAGTTGTTTTCTTTGGTTTGTTTTGGGTAATTCAGACTGTTGTAGTTGCGCTGTTAACAGACGATTATATTTGGGTTTTATATTTGTTGTCGCTTCCCCTTTCGGCTATTTTTAGTTGGGAATATTGGAAGCTGTTTTTAAAGGTACTAGGTAAAATTAAATATAATAAATTGAGACGAACTTCAGAAATGAAAGAAGTAAAAGAAGTGAAAAATCAATTGGCTCAAATGATTAAAACCCTATAGTTTTTATTGTAAATAATTTGGATTAAAGGTCTGATTCTAAATAGGTTTTTTTTAACTTTTTGTAAGAATGAAAGTTGTATAATTTAAGTGTTTCTACATAGTAGTTGTAAGGTTTGTGTTGAAAGAATAAAGGTTCTTTTTTGTACCATTTCCCGTCTATTTCTTCAATTGATGAAGGCTTTAAGTTTTCTATTTCTTTTTTAGTTAGTTCTATTTTAGGATATTTAAAAGGAGGGATTTCCTTTTTTAACCCAACAGGATAGTAATTAATATCTGAAACAAAATCAGGAAGTATTATTTTGCCGAGTTTGAGTCTTAGTATTTTACTGATTAAAACATTACTATTTTTTATAAAATTAGATAATTTTCTTTCTAAAGGCTTCATTATAGCGTCTTTTCCTAGTTGTTGAAGACTGAATTTTTCTTTACCTGAAAGCCAATCAATAATTTTATTTTGACTCAATAGTTTTCCTTCGTTGTAATGTAAAGGAAGGTAAGGAACAGGGTCTTTAGGGTTTGTAATGGAGTAACTAGTTCCTTTTGCACTAAAATTAAAGTCGTATTCTAAAGCAAATTCTTCATTCCCACACATAGGAGCAGCATAAGTATAAGTTTTGTATTTGTTTTTTTTAGATAGTGTTTTGTCAGGTAGATTTTCCAAGTAGGCACGAGTTAAGGTCGCTAAAGCACCTCCTTGACTATGTCCTGTAATCATAATATTGTAAATTCCTTTTTTATTCAATGATTTTATTTGTGTTATTATTTTGTCTGACAATAGTATAACTGTAAGTCCATATCCAGCATGAATAGCTGCGTTTGTACTGTCTCCAAAATTATAATATTCCTCTTTACCATCTATTGAAATCACGCCTTTGGCTGGAATCATTCCCGAATAACAGTTTTCAATCCAACTAAAAACTTTATCAGTAGAACCTCTATAGTTTATTACGCCTACTTTTCCATTCTCATAAACTTGAAATTTATTATCCATACTTATGACGTCGGAAGTGTATATAAGTTTGAAATCTTTTGGAATTAATTTCTTAGTTGTGCCGTATTGTTTAATAAAATTATAACTATTGCACATCGCAATAGTATATGTAACTTCCTTAGTGTCGAATCCTTTTTTTAATTGACTAAATAGATGTAAGTGTGAGAATAGTATTATTAAGAGAATGAAATTTTTCATGAGTAATAATAGAACGTTATAAAATTTAGATAGTTACACATAAGCAAGTTTTATTTTATTTGTGTTATTTTAACAAATACTCAAATCGAAAAAGGACTTAATTTTTATGGTTGATTATTGAATAATTAAGAAGTGTTTTTTTATAGGAATTGGATAATTATATTATTTTGAACCAATTATACAAAAAAAACAAGCAGTAAAATAGGAATTACAAAAAAAAAAATTATCTTTGCAGACCCTAAACATGTTTTAGGATTAAAAATCAATTAGAAAGAGAAAGAAATTATGCCGACTATTCAACAGTTAATTAGAAAGGGTAGAACTACTAAAACTCAGGTGAGTAAGTCAGCTGCGTTGGGTTCATGTCCTCAAAGAAGAGGTGTGTGTGTGAGAGTTTACACAACAACGCCTAAAAAACCAAATTCAGCAATGAGAAAAGTTGCTAGGGTTAGATTGACCAACGGTAAAGAAGTAAATGCTTATATCGGAGGTGAAGGACATAACTTACAAGAACATAGTATTGTTTTAGTAAGGGGTGGAAGAGTAAAAGATTTGCCAGGTGTTAAATATCATATAGTTCGTGGAGCTTTAGATACGTAGCTATCCAATCCTTGTTCTCTTTGATTTCCATTTTATAAGAGATTTCAATATTA
>CAMZKF010000147.1 GCA_947311095.1 uncultured Flavobacteriales bacterium | reverse complement strand
CAGGTATAGGTTGAGCAAAGAAAATACTAGCCTTTATTACAATCAATAATACAAGAATAAAATGTTTCATTTCGTTTTTATTTATATACAATTCGCTCAATTCCTATCGTGTTTTGTGCTTCTTTTTTATCCCAAATCACCAATTTAATATTAATTTCTGATTTTTCTTTAAATTTTAGTAATAATTCTTTCTCAAAAATGTAATCACCATCTACAATCCAATAATAATCACTGTAAGAATTTGTTGTCCATTTTTTATTTACAAAAATTCGGATAACTCCAGGTTTTAAGTCTTCAAAGTCGATAACAGGTTTGTTTTGAGCATCTATAACAATGTCGTACTCAGATACTTGTTCAAATATAGTGCCAGTGTTTTTATCCATAACAGACATTGAGACGTGGTAAGCTCCAACATCATTATAGCAGTGATCTACGTAAGGTCCTTTTACTTTGTTTCCATCTCCCAAATCCCAAATAAATAATAAGGTATCGGTTTCTTTCATTTCGGTTTCTTCTAACTCATAACAAAAGTAAAGTTCTTGTTGATAATAGCTTTCTACGCTAGGAACTTCATTTTTAAAATAATAAATACCGTCGGTCTTTTTCTTCCGATTTGAAGCAAAATAACCACTCAAGTGGTCTTCATTTTCTACGTATCCGAAGTCATCATGTTTACTGTTTATAGGTTCTTCTAAGGGAATTGGCTTTGTCCATTTACCTTCTTCCATTTTTGTTTTATAAATATCTAATCCTCCTAATCCTCCTTTTCTATTTGAAGCAAAATACAATGTATTACCAATAAAACGAGGTGAAGTTTCCATCTTATCTGTATTGATATTGATTCCTAGGTTTTGAGGAATGCCCCAGTTTTGATTTTGTCGTTTACAAATATACAAGTCAGACATACCTTCTCCTGCAATATTGTCAGAACTAAAGACGAAGTATTTTCCATTTTGGCTAATTGTAGGATGGGCTACATTAAAATTTTTGTCGTTATATTTAAAAGGTCTAATTAGGGTGTATTTATCTTCGTTATTTTTCTTGGCGATGTATATACCAAAAGTTCCTACTTTGTTTTTCTTTGTTTTTTTTCTTGAATTACTAGAGAAATAAATCTCATCGTTAAAAATGCAATTAGAGGTTTCATTAAATATACCATTAATTGAATCTGAAAGTGGTATTATTTTAGATTTGACTTTATGTTCTTCTTTTATTTCTACTTTAAAAAGATCATAGAAATAACTTCCGTCATCAGTTTGAATTGTTTTTAGAGTATTTCTTTTTTTATTCGATGAAAAATATAAGAAATCATTATATACGTATGGAGCAAAAGAGCTTTCTTCAAAATCGGAAACATTAACTTGCTGAACCGTTATATTTTGACCAAAAGAAAGTAAAGATAAGAACACAAGAAGTACTGTGAAAAAGAAGTTGTTTTTCTTAAAATCGTGGAGACGATGACCTATATTGTTTAATAAAATCATATTTTAATGTTAGTTCATGAGAACCTGATGTAAATTTTTTGAGCCGTCCTCCAACATAATCATAAGAGTACATTACCAGTAATTGTTTGGTTGGTCTAAATCCTACTCCTGCAATTATACTGCCATTTGTTCTAAAACCCAAACTAAATGATATTTGTTTTTGATAAGACATGAGTAAAGATATTTCAGCTTGAGAGATAAATAGATAGTTTGTTTTTAATAATAAGCCTGGTAAGAATATCCATTCTCGATTGAGTTTTTTCTTGTACTGAGCATAAGCTAAGATATTTCCAAATTTATCTTGTTTGATTAAATCATTGATAGAAATTCCTATCACCATTTTTTTATCATACAACATGGCTCCTGCTCCTATTTTAACTTTGGTAATACTTCCAAACTGCTTAGAAAAAGTTTGGTCTGTTTTATCTATTAAATCTATTTCAGAAATATTACACATTGAATTTTCTAATCCAAAATTGAATCCAAATGAGAATTTCATTCTTCGACTCACTCTAGTTCTGTAAGCATAGTTAAATTGAATACCATTGGTTGTTGTTACGCCTATTTTATCTCTGTAATAAACGCCTCCTATACCGTGTCTTTGGTTGCTTAAAGGGCTATCAAAAGCTAACATTTGTGTAGTAGGAGCCCCATTTATTTTAATCCATTGTTTTCTTAAACCGGTATAACCGACCAAATGTTCATTCATTCCAGCGGCCGCAGGATTGTAAAATTGATTTGATTTGAAGTAACCATTCATTAGAGGAATATATTGTCCAAATAAGTTGTTTACAAATAAAAACAATATTGCTATGTATATTATTTTATTCATTTATCTTTTTAATTCGATATAGCCTGTTAATTCTTTTCCTCTTATATAAAGAATGTAAAAATAAGTGTCGGCAACAGCATCTTTTCCTTTGTAAGTTCCGTCCCAATATACGCCAACATCATTTGTGTAAAATATTTTTTCGCCCCATCTATCAATAATAGTCAATTCGGCTTCTGACTGTAAATCGAAACCTACAATATAAAAGACATCGTTAATCCCATCTCCGTTTGGTGTAAAAGCATTCGGAATTTTGAGGTAATCATAAAAAATACGTACTTCATCATCAGAAGCTGTACACAAACCATTTTCTACCGTCCATCGGAAAGTGTTTAGCCCTAGACTTAAATCACTAACTAAGGTGTTTGCATCTAATGAGTCTTCTATTATCCCATCGGAATAAACGATTGACCAATAACCAATTCCTGAATTTAAACTTCCGTCTAATTCAACTTGATTTTCATCTATGGTTAGATTATTTCCTGCATTGGCTTGAGGTTGTTCGTAAAATACAATTTGTACGGTGTCGGTTTTTATACATTGGTCTTTTTGTATTTTCCATACAAAATTATAAATTCCAGAAGTGTTAACAAAAACCATAGAAGTGGGACTACTTAATGTTTGGTAAGATTCTGAATATTGCTGAATCCAACCTTGAGTAGAGCCTGAAAGGGCAGTTGCATTTAAATTATAATTAAGTCCACATAAGCTATCGTCTTGTCCTGCTTGAGCTGTAAAATTATAAACTTGAATTTGATGAGGTAATGTGTCGCTACAACTCGCTCCTCCTACAATATAAAATACCTCATTTTGACCTATTTGAGCAGAATCAACAACAAAGTTATTTGCGACAATTGCATCTCCTTCCCAAGTTCCATTTAAGCCAGAATCAACGTATTGCATTAAGTCAATATCATCTCCATCACTACATATTCCATCTAAGCCTTCGGAGAACGTTCCAGCATCGGTAATGTTATTTACTGTAACGGTAAAAGAACAATAGGCTGT
>CAMZKF010000146.1 GCA_947311095.1 uncultured Flavobacteriales bacterium | reverse complement strand
GTGTCTTCGACGACTCTCCGAGGGTCGGAGACTCGCCTCCGAAACCGAGGGGGTGATTACCCCTTTTATCAAAAAAAAATAAGAGAACAACGTAGTGAAACTAATCATGTAAATATAACCAATAAGTATTTGCTAAAATAACAAATTGAGTATATGTTAAACCGATTGGTTTAAGACTTCTTTTAAATTCTATACCAATACACATGTGTTTGTAAAGCAAAAAACTGTTGCTTCTTTTAGCTTTTTATAGGTAAAAACATTTTGTTTTGCAGTTGCAGGTAACAGAATAATACGTAATAACCTGTTACAATTTATTCTTACCTTATGCCAAATAAAATTAACATCATCTAAAAAAAACAGAAAAGCTAATCTGCTTCAGAATTAAAAACACTAGGTTAAATTAGATTGACCATCATTTGCCAATTGACCAATAAAACCATTAATCAATTGGCAAATATTATATGTTTTTAAGCAAATGAAGCTAATTTTTCTTCTAACACTTTAATTTTAGCTTCTGCGTCGGCTTGTTTTTTCTTTTCTAAAGCGACCACTTGTTCTGGAGCATTGTTAACAAAACGTTCGTTACTTAACTTTTTCCTACAATTTTAAGTGAACCTTGCGTATATTCTAACTCTTCTTTTATTTTTTTAATTTCGGCTTCAATATCTATATCCTCGCTAAAAGGAATGAAATATTCATTGGTTTTTACTAAGAATGAGAATGCGTTTTCTACTTTACTATCTACATATTCTAAATTCGATAAATTACCGATTTTAGAGATTACCGAATCAAATGTTTTAGACGCTTTTTCATTATCAATAATTTTGACTTCCAATTGTATTTTGTTCGCTATATTTTTTTCTTTACGAATTGTTCTAATGTTTGATATTACTTCCGAAGCATTGTCAAATTGCGTCAATAAATTTTCATCAACCTCCTTAATCGTAGGCCATTCTTTTACCATTATACAGTTGGCTTCTTCTCGTTGACCAATCAAATGCCAAATTTCTTCCGATATAAATGGCGTAAATGGATGTATTACCTTTAATAATGATTCAAAGAAAGCTATTGTTTGCTCGTAAGTTTTTGCATCAATTGGCTGTTGGTAAACAGGTTTTACCATTTCTAAATACCAAGAACAGAAATCATCCCACACCAATTTGTAAGTTGTCATTAAAGCTTCCGAAATTCTAAATTTATCGTAAGATTCATTTATTTCCGTAAGCTCTTTATTAAATTTAGACTCAAACCAATCGATGGCTACTTTTGCCGATTTGGGTTGTTTAATGTCTTTTACCTCCCAACTATTAACTAAACGGAAAGCATTCCATATTTTATTGGTAAATCGGCTACCTTGCTCACATTGCGAAGTATCGAAAGGCAAATCATTTCCTGCTGGAGAACTCAATAACATTCCTACACGGACACCGTCTGCTCCAAATTTTTCAATTAAATCTAACGGATCAGGGCTATTCCCTAACGATTTAGACATTTTACGCCCCAATTTGTCTCTTACAATTCCTGTAAAGTAAACGTTCTTAAAAGGGATTTCATTTTTATATTCATATCCCGCCATTATCATACGAGCCACCCAAAAGAACATAATTTCTGGAGCTGTAACCAAATCGTTGGTTGGATAATAATAATCTAATTCTTTTTCGTCTTTAAATCCATTAAAAACAGACATTGGCCACAACCAAGAAGAAAACCAAGTATCCAAAACATCTTCGTCTTGTTTTAAATCGGCTTCGGTAATTGTCTTTCCTGTTTTTTCTGATGCTTTTGCTACTGCTTCTTCTATTGTTTTTGCTACAACAAAATCGTCTTTACGAGTCCCATAGTAATAAGCAGGAATACGATGTCCCCACCATAACTGACGAGAAATACACCAATCTTTTATATTTTCCATCCAATTTCGATAAGAATTTTTAAACTTCTCTGGGTGAAATTGAATGTTGTCGTTCATTACATTTTCCAAAGCTGGTTTAGCCAAGTCTTCGGTAGAACAAAACCATTGTAATGATAATTTTGGTTCAATAACAGCATCGGTACGTTCAGAGAATCCAATTTTATTGATGTGATCTTCTGTTTTTACTAAATATCCATTTTCTTCTAAATCAAGAGCGATTTGCTTACGAACTTCAAAACGATCTTTACCTACATATAGTTTTCCGTTTTCGCTTATTGTTCCATCATCGTTCAAAATATCGATAACTTCCAAATCGTGTTCTATACCTAAGTTATAATCATTAGGGTCGTGAGCTGGTGTGATTTTTAAACAACCTGTTCCAAATTCTGGATCAACGTATTCGTCGAATATAATAGGAATAACTCTATCTACTAAAGGAACTATTGCTTGTTTTCCTTTTAGATGTTGGTAACGTTCGTCGTTAGGATTGACGCAAATAGCAGTATCTCCCAATAAAGTTTCTGGACGTGTAGTGGCTACAGTTAACCATTCATCTTCTGTTCCTTCTATTTTATACCTAATGTAAAACAATTTAGAATTTACCTCTTTGTGATTTACTTCTTCGTCACTCAAAGCCGTTTTAGCTTCTGGATCCCAATTTACCATTCTTACTCCTCGGTAAATTAATCCTTTTTCGTACAAATCGTTAAAAACATGAATTACACTTTCGTAATAATCGCTATCTAATGTAAAGCGAGTACGATCCCAATCGCAAGAAGCTCCTAGTTTTTTTAATTGTTCGAGAATTATTCCTCCGTGCTTATCTGTCCAATCCCAAGCGTGTTGCAAAAACTCATCTCTCGACAAATCAGCTTTATTTATTCCTTCTTCTTTTAATTTCGCCACAACTTTTGCTTCGGTAGCAATAGAAGCGTGGTCGGTTCCTGGAACCCAACAAGCATTTTTACCTAACATACGAGCTCTACGCACCAACACATCTTGAATTGTATTGTTCAGCATGTGCCCCATGTGCAACACTCCTGTCACATTTGGAGGTGGAATTACAATGGTATAAGACTCTCTTTCATCAGGAACTGATTTAAAATAATCATTGTCCATCCAGTATTTGTACCATTTTGCTTCTGTTTTACTCGACTCGTATATTTTTGGAATTTCCATTCTTGCTTTGCTTCTTTGTTATAATTCGTTGATTATACCAAATTAACATTGAAATACGCCTAATAAATAGTTTCTTTTATTTTTATTCACCAATAAAAAAAATAGTTCTATTTCTTGAAATGCATTTCAAAATCAAATTGGTATTGCCTGCAAAAGTAACGCTTTGATAATAATTGTACAAGACTTTGTTTGTAATTATTAAATTGAGATGATAAAACGACTCATCTCCTTCTGTTTTTTTCATTTAAAGTTAGCTAAAAAAACTTGCAAGGAACTAATATTTTTCTATTTTTGTACAACGTTTATTTATTTTTATAATAATTACAATTCAAATTATTTTTTATATAAACCTAAAACATTTCTTACAAAAGAAAGGACTTTACTTTAATCCAATATGAAAAAAATACTTTTACTATTATCACTTATAGCCCCTTTATTATCTAAAGCTCAAGAGCAAGGATTCGATGAAAAAATAGACACCGCTTTTGGAAATTACACCAGCTGGTTTGTTGGCTTAATTTTTTATACTATACCATTTTCGGAAAACATAAACATACCTTGGGTATTAATTGTCTTAGTTTTAGGAGCTATTTATTTTACGGTTTATTTCAACTTCATTAACATTCGAGGTTTTTTAACTGCTATAAAAATAGTTCAAGGAGAATATGATAAACTAGAAGAAGGAGGACACGTAGAAGCATCGAATACCGTGTTTTTAGAAGACGACGGAGACAATTTAGACACCATAAGAATAGAAGGAGATCACCATGGAGAAGTTACGCATTTCCAAGCCTTAACGGCTGCATTATCTGCAACTGTGGGACTAGGGAATATTGCAGGTGTTGCAGTTGCAGTATCTATCGGAGGTCCTGGAGCTACTTTTTGGATGATTATCGCAGGACTGATAGGCATGGCTTCAAAATTTGCTGAATGTACCCTCGGTGTAAAATATAGAGAAATAGACGCAGACGGGAAAGTATATGGAGGTCCAATGTACTATTTAAAAAAAGGATTTCATGAAAAAGGATGGAGTAACATTGGGAAAGTATTAGCCGTTCTATTCGCCATAATGGCAATAGGAGGTTCTTTTGGTGGTGGAAATATGTTTCAAGCCAACCAAGCTTTTTCTATGGTGGAATCCATTACAGGAGGCGACGACAGTTTCTTACATGGAAATGGTTGGATGTTTGGAATTGTAATGGCTATTTTAGTTGGAATTGTAATTATTGGAGGGATTCAAAAAATAGCGAAAGTTACGGATAAAATAGTTCCTTTTATGGTTGGTATATATGTTCTAGCTGCCTTATCCATTTTGGTTATCAATTACGATTTAATTCCTCATGCTTTTGGAGAAATATTTACAGGAGCATTTACAGGAGTTGGAATTATTGGTGGAGCTATAGGTGTTTTAATTCAAGGATTTAAAAGAGCTGCCTTTTCAAATGAAGCAGGAATTGGTTCAGCTTCTATTGCCCATGCTGCTGTAAAAACAAAATATGCAGCTAGTGAAGGATTAGTTGCTTTGTTAGAGCCTTTTATAGATACTGTTTTGGTTTGTACGATGACTGCTTTAGTTTTGGTAATTTCCAATGGAGATGGTTCTATTATGACTTACGGAGAAGAAGTAAAACAAGGAGTTCAAGTGACCTCAAGAGCTTTTGCTAATACTTTTGTTTGGTTTCCTTATGTATTAACATTAGCAGTTGTATTGTTTGCCTTTTCTTCTATGATTTCTTGGTCGTATTATGGTTATCAAGCTTGGTCATTTCTTTTTGGTAGAAGTAAAAAAGTCGAATACATTTATAAAGGTTTATTTTGCTTATTTGTAATTGTTGGCTCTGCTTCAAAACTAAATTCCGTAATAAATTTCTCAGATGCTATGATATTTGCGATGTTAGTTCCTAACATGATTGGGTTATTTATCTTAGCTCCAAAAGTAAAAGAAGAGTTGAACCGATTTATGGATAAAATTAAAAGTATTGATTAAAACATAAGTTTAAAAAAAGATAACACCTTGATAACAAGGTGTTTGCGGTGTTATAAATTCTTTTTCCATATAGAAAATAAAAAAAATAGATTTTGAATCTTTAGAACCTATCTATTAATTTAGCTCAAAATAAAATGATTTAGTGTTCTCTGAAAAAACTTTAACTGTTTGGCCTATTTACAGTTAAATAAAACGAAAGGTATTGAAACTGATTCATTCCCTTTGTATTTTTATATTTTTTCAGTAAACGCTATTTATTTTAAGCTTTATTTTATGACTATAATTTACTTATTTTTACTTTTCGTACTTATATTCCTTTTATTTCCATATAAGGTTTTGCACAGTTTAGTACGTTTAGCTGGAAGTCTATTTTTCAATAAAAAAACAATAGGTTTCGATATTCCAAATAAAGGAGGAGCTTTATTAATTTCCAACCATGTGTCTCATATCGACTTTATGCTGTTGGCTTTAGCAACAAAAAGAAAGGTGCATTTTGTAATGTACGATACTATTTACTACCACAAAGCATTGCATTGGCTACTCAAAAGGTTAAACATGATTCCGATAGCTCCAAGAGCTAAAAAAAACAACTTAGATAAATTTAACGAAAGATGTGCTAAAGTGATTAACCAAGGAGGTATTGTAGCAATTTATCCAGAAGGTACAGTTTCTAGAAACGGTCATATTTTAAAATTCAGAAAAGGAATGGAACATATTGCTCAAAAGCTAGACGCTCCAATTATTCCTATTCACCTATACGGTGTTAATGGTAGTCCGTTCACCTATTCGATTATTGAAAATAAGTTTACTCCCTTTAGTCTATTTCGATTACGAAAAAAAGTAATTATCAACATAGGTAAACCTCTTCCTAAAACCACAAGTGCGTTTATTGCTAGACAAAAAGTACTCGAACTAGAAGCTGAAAGTGTCTATCATTTCCATACTACTCAACGGCAAAACATTTACCAGCTTTTAAAAACATCTGTTGCAACATCTATTTTCATTACGAAAAAAGAAAACTTAACACCTAAAGAGATAAAACATAAAGTTTTGCTACTTGCGCTACATTTAGAAAATAAACTAACTAAGAACAAAAATATAATACTTTCTATATCTGACGAAATTAACTTTACCCTAAGTATATTAGCTCTTAATTTAATTGGAAAAAATATTGTGATTATTTCGCCAAAAGAATCGATAAAAAATGCATTGCTAATCAGTCAAAAAACCAAATCTGATTGTTACATTACCGACCACGATATTTTCAATTTTCATTCATTAGCTTACATTTCTTTTCCAACTTCTACTTTAAAAACAAATAAGAGCTCCATTCATCAACGTTTTTCTATTTTAAAACTACTTTATTTTACCCAAACAGAAGCTTCTATTTATTTTGTAAATCATAAAAAGGAAGGTCTTAATTTAAACAAACTATCATTAGCTACTTGTAACGCTTTTATTCAAAGCATTTCTAGTACACACAAAACAAACTCTTATGGAAATATCTTAAATTTAAAAGACATCAATACTTCTATTGGTTTTTTAACTAAGGTAATTCTACCGATATCATTAGGGTTAAAAGTTTATTTAAACATCGAGAACAACGAAGATTTATTTATCAAAAAAACAAATACCTTGATTGGAGCTAAAAAAGAAATTGAAAATATTTACCATCAAACAAAAAAAGAAAACTGGAGTCATATAAAAACCATTATTACCGATAAAAACCTAAACAAAAACATACAACTAATGCTAAACCAAAACAATACAAACTGCTATACAGCTGTTGGTATTGAAGAACTAGGATTATTAAGTATCAACACTCCCGATTATGTAGGTTTAGACATTGCAGGACACCCTCTAATTCAAGACGGAAACAATCCTAAAACAGTAGGAAGACCAATACGGGGAGTAGCTTTAAAGATTGTTGATTCAAATGATTACTCCATCACAAAAGAAGCCAATCAAATTGGTGATATTTTGATAAAAGGAGCTTTAATTACTCAATCAACCAGCTATCAGTCAAGGTGGACTAATACAAATTTGAAAGGCTATATTAATACCGAAGGATATTTAACTATAATTTAAATACTTTGGGTATTCTCTATTTATATTGTTCCGATTTGTTTGGAAAATCTTTACTTTTCACATCTTTTATGTAATTTTCAAAAGAAGTTTTAATTTCCTCAAATAAGTTATTATACCTTCTTAAAAAACGAGGCGAAAATTCTTTCGTTATTCCTAACATATCGTGCATTACCAATACTTGTCCGTCAACATCTCCTCCAGCTCCTATTCCTATTACAGGAATAGCTATACTTTCTGCTACTTGCTTGGCTAATTTTGCTGGAACTTTTTCCAAAACCAAAGCATAACAGCCTGCTTCTTCCAATAGTTTAGCATCGTCTAAAAGTCTTTTTGCTTCTGCCTCTTCTCTGGCTCTTACTGTATAAGTTCCAAATTTATATATAGACTGAGGTGTCAACCCTAAATGTCCCATTACAGGTATTCCCGCAGAAAGAATACGATTAACAGATTCTATAACCTCTCTACCTCCCTCTAATTTTACGGTATGAGCTTCCGCCTCTTTCATAATGCGAATAGCCGAACGCAAAGCTTCTTTAGAATCTCCTTGATATGTTCCAAAAGGTAAATCAACCACCACCAAAGAACGTTTAACAGCTCTAATAACCGATGCTGCATGATAAATCATTTGATCTAACGTAATGGGTAATGTTGTTTCATGACCAGCCATAACGTTAGAAGCAGAATCCCCTACCAAAATAACATCCATTCCTGCTTGGTCAACTATTGTTGCCATAGAATAATCGTAAGCTGTTAGCATAGATATTTTTTCTCTACGCTCTTTCATTTCTAGCAATGTATGAGTGGTAACTCTTTTTACTTCTTTATATGTTGACATCTTATTTTCTAATATTTATTTTGATATTGACGCTCCTGAGGTAGGAAACTTTCGATCTACTTTTTTAAACAATCCTTGTAATACTTTACCTGGTCCAACTTCTGTTACAGAAGTAGCTCCATCAGCTATCATCTGATTCATAATTTGAGTCCATTTTACAGGTGCTGTCAATTGAGCTATTAAATTTTCTTTAATTTCGGCTTCTGAATTTACCGCTTTTGCTGTTACGTTTTGATAAACAGGACAAATCGGTTTTTTAAATACCGTGTTTTCAATTGCAGCAGCCAATTCTTCTCTTGCTGGTTCCATCAATGGAGAATGAAAAGCTCCTCCTACGGGCAACATCAAAGCTCGTCTAGCTCCTTTTTCTTTTGCCAATTCACACGCTGCCGAAACAGCTTCAAATGTACCTGAAATTACTAATTGCCCTGGACAATTGTAATTCGCAGCGACTACTACTCCAGCGGTTTCTTCACAAATTTCTTCTACCACATTGTCATCTAAATTTAAAATTGCTGCCATTGTCGATTTTTGAACTTCACAGGCTTTTTGCATTGCTAAGGCTCTTGCCGAAACTAACTTTAAAGCGTCTTCAAATTCTAAAACTCCGTTTGCTACCAATGCCGAGAACTCTCCTAACGAATGCCCTGCCACCATTTCAGGCTTAAATTCTTCTCCTAATATTTTTGACAATATAACTGAATGTAGAAATATTGCAGGTTGCGTCACCTTTGTTTCTTTCAATTCTTCTGCCGTCCCATCAAACATTATGTCTGTAATTCTAAATCCTAAAATGTCATTTGCTCTTTCAAACATTTTTTTTGCTTCCTCTGAAGATTCATATAGATCTTTTCCCATTCCTACAAATTGAGCTCCCTGCCCAGGAAAAACGTATGCTTTCATATTCTTATTCTTTAATAATCAAATTTCTAGTGCAAAATTAAAATAAAAACTAACTATTTAGTTCTTTTGTGCAATAATTTTAGATGGCTTTGGGCGTTCGAGCGGGCTATTCACTATATCTTTTCTGTAAAAAAA
Organism: uncultured Flavobacteriales bacterium; assembly: GCA_947311095.1. Taxonomy (GTDB): domain Bacteria; phylum Bacteroidota; class Bacteroidia; order Flavobacteriales_D; family Parvicellaceae; genus S010-51. Next base: position 1,910 of record CAMZKF010000146.1, on the reverse strand, counting down.
CAGAAAAGGATGCCGTTTCTATCCCTAACGCAAAAAAAAAGCACACTATTAAGTAGTGTGCTTTCTCAAAAAAATAATTTTTAATCTCTACTTCCAAAAATACGAAGTAAGAATAAAAATAAATTGACAAAGTCTAAATATAAATTTAAAGCTCCCATGACAACCATTTTCTTAGTTTCTTCTGCTCCATCTACTACCTGAGTACTTAGGTTTTTTATTTTTTGGACATCATAAGCTGTTAATCCTGTAAAAACTAAAACCCCTATAATACTAATAATATAATCTAACATACTACTTTGCAAAAAGAAATTTACAACCATTGCTATTAAAATACCTATTAAAGCCATAAACATCAAACTACCAAACTTTGTTAAATCTGTTTTTGTAGTATAACCTAGCAATGCCATAGATAAGAATGTGGCAGATGTAATTCCAAAAGTTAAATAAACCGTTGACGCTGCATACATTAACACAATCATTCCTATACTCATTCCCATTAACACTGAATAGAGAAGAAAAACTCCAGTAAGGGCAATAGAAGACAATTTTTTATATCCAAATCCCATCAACAGTACTAGACCTAACGGAGCAAATTGAATAACCATAACCCCCAAAGACCCTAAAGTTAAATAAAACTGAGATGCAACAAGCCAATAAGCTGCCACTCCTGAAATGGCAAGAGCCAACGTCATCATTCCAAAAACATTGGATACAAAGCTCGACGATGCCGTTCTTGTATTAAAATTATTATCAATTATATCGGAAAACGAATTTTCTGACCTATCATTTCGTTCAAAACTATTTCTTAACATATTTATTCTTTTTTTTAATTTATTTTTTCTCCAAAATACTCTACAAAATTATTTTCTGTTTCGCACAGTCTTATTTTATATAATTCAACTCCCAATTCAGCAATTCTATATTCTAATTGTTCCCAAATGGCTATTGTTAAATTTTCTGTACTAGCTAAAACACCTTTCATAAAAGGTACTTCTAAATTAATGTTTTTATGATCCAGATAGTCAATCACATTTTCATTTACTATTTTACTTACTTCTTTCAAATCAACACAATAGCCTGTTTCTTGATTGGGTTCTCCTTTTATTGTTACAAAAAGTTCGTAATTGTGACCATGCCAATTTTTATTCGAACACTTTCCAAATGTTGCTTTATTTTTAGCTTCACTCCAATTTGGATTCCACATTTGGTGCGCCGCATTAAACCGCTCTCTTCTTGTAACGTAAACTGTTTTCATTTGATTGTTTAAACTAGCTAAAATTATACCTTTCCTTTTTCACTGACAAATTGTCTATAATTCTTCTTTCAATTGTAATAATGTATGCTTAATGTGCTGCAATCTTTTTACAATTTCATGTTCTTGAATTGTTTCTGATTTATTTCCTTTCAATTTGTCTTTTGCGCCTTGCAGTTTAAAACCTCTTTCTTTTACTAAGTGATAAATTAAATGAAAATTTTCTACATCCGATTTGGTAAATAGCCTGTTGCCTTTTTTATTTTTCTGTGGTTTTATGACATCAAATTCTTTTTCCCAAAAACGTATCAACGAAGTATTAACGTCAAACATTTTGGCGACTTCTCCAATCGAGTAATAAACTTTAGTTAATTTAGTTGGTATATAAGGCATTATATTCTCTTACTTAAATGTAAAAGTAACTAAAACCATCTTGATATGCAAAGTAGATGATAGTTATTTTATATTCGTTTACTGATAGACAATAACAATCAATCTTCTTTTTTTACTTCTGGTTTTGGAAACATTCTTAATTGTTTCTTTAAATTTTCTATGTTTTTCTTTCCTAATTCTATTTTCTTTTCAACTCCTTTGAACAAAGATTCGCTTCCTTTAGACATTGAGAAAAAGCCAAGGTTATTTTCATAATTTGGAATTT
>CAMZKF010000145.1 GCA_947311095.1 uncultured Flavobacteriales bacterium | reverse complement strand
GGAGTTTACGTTTTTTTAGTCTTAACAGTCATCGGTTTGTTTACGCTGTTTTTAAAAATACGAGAAAAGAAATCACTATTTTTTCTATTACTAACCAACGGAAAAGTATTCTACACAACACTTGTAATTTTAGCCTTCATAAATTGGGATTCGGTCATCGTTTCTTACAATGTAAACAACCTGTCGCCCAACAAAATTGATTACAAATACCTAGTCACCCTCTCCAATAATTCGCTAATTATGCTACATCAGAATCTCAATAATTTGAGCCTAACCAAATGGAATAGTGCTATTTATTTTCACAGAAGAACAATAACTCCAGCGTCCTATTTTGATGAACGAATACGCTTGATAAATCAAATTTCACAGCAACCTCTTTCTTGGAATTACTCTGATTATAGAATTCGAAATTATTTTAATAACATACTTGAAAATGAAAACCCAACAATCAATAATTAACAGTTTCAAAAATGCTTTTTCAGGAATTATAGAAACATTTAGAACAGAGCGAAATTTTAAAATTCAAACAATTGTAGCTGGATTAGTCGTTGCATTAAGTTTTTTACTAAACTTAAAATCAATAGAGTTGATAATTGTATGCATTATGATTGGTTTAGTGCTAGCCTTAGAAATGATAAACACAGCAATAGAAAACTTATCCGACGAAGTAGATATGAATTATAACAAATCAATAAAAAAAGTGAAAGATACCAGCGCTGGAGCTGTACTTCTATTTTCTGTTTGTACAGTAGTAATTGGCATTTTAATTTTCATTCCAAAACTAATAAATGGCTTGTAAAATGACTTAAATCGATTGACAATGCAAAGAGATTTAATTCATTAATAAAACAAGTTCAAAAATATAATAATTATGACATCACAAAATAACATAAATAAACTGTTCATTTTAATGAGCATATTCTGTATTACTTTATCGGTTATACGAGTTTACATTTCGGAATCTTTATTTTTTCTATTCTTAAACTGGAATTTATTTTTAGCCGCAATACCTTACCTGCTAAGTTCATCACTAAAAAACATTGAAACAGGTAAGTTCCAAAAGTTAAAATTAGCATCAATTGTTTTGGTGTGGTTAGCTTTTTTTCCAAACGCACCTTATATATTAACCGATTTGTATCATTTAAGAATACAGACAATTGTACCCAAATGGTTCGACATTATACTTGTAGTTTCATTTGCTTGGACGGGTTTGTTATTTGGATTTTTAAGTTTAATAAAAATAGAAGGATTACTGGTCTCTTTTTTTAGTCAAAAGCAGGTTGTTATTTTCAGTACAACAATTTTATTTATAGCCTCTTTTGGTGTTTATTTAGGTCGATTTTTAAGATGGAATACTTGGGATATACTAACTAATCCAACTCACTTGTTTTTAGATGTTTTAGAGCGGATAGAAAGTCCAATATCTTATCCAACTACTTGGGGCGTTACGTTATTGTTGGGTGTATTACTGAATATTATTTATTGGTCAATTAAACTACTAAAGAACCAGAACAGCAAAGAATCTAGAGAAGAATATTTTATAATTTGAAAAATAATGGCGAAAATAAAACTAAATTATAGAGAAAAATTGTGTCATTATCTGTTTCAAAAAAGCGCAGTACCTTATGCTAAATTATTTAAAAGAAACAAAGCTCCATGGGAGCTGTCATCTTCTGATTTGCTAAACTATCCTCAGCATACATTTGGGTATCAAGTAGGTGTTTTTTTAGCTAAAAATGGGTTTGAATTTTTCCCAAAACACGAAACTCATGATTTGTATCATGTAATAACAGGCTACGGTGTTACGGTAAAAGAAGAAATAGGTTTACAATATTTATTGTACGGAAATGGAAAACGGAGTCCTTATCTTTATGTTGTCATGCTGTTAGGATTGCTTATTGTTCCAGAATATTATAGGTTTTATAAGCATTCTTACCAAATAGGGAAGTCTAAAAATAAATTTTACAATAAAATAAATAAAGCATATTTGAAAGAATCTTTTCAATTGGTTCGAATTAGGTAAAAGGAACAGAGGAGATAGTCCTCGAATATAGATAGTAACCCTCAAATGTTTTTGTTAGAAGCTTAAAGTTCTTGATTGTCTTCGGTTATAAGTGTTGCTCCTCCTTGTTTGATTTCAAATGATTTAAAATTTACTTTGAGTTTACTCAATATATTGGTTACTTTATTAAGGCTTGTATCGGTAATAAAAGTTTGTCCTAGTTTTTTGTGTGCTATCATTTGCAATATATAATTGACTCTACTTTCGTCCAGTTTATCAAAAATATCATCGAGCAATAAAATAGGAGAGAAGCCTTTTTTCTTTTTAATGTATTCAAATTGAGCTAGTTTTAGAGCAATTAAAAAAGATTTTTGCTGTCCTTGCGATGCAAATTTCTTTAAAGAATAATCGTCCATGATTTTAAATTCTAAATCATCTTTGTGTATGCCTTTGGTGGTGTAAGTTACCACTCTATCTTTGGCTATATTGTCGTTTAGCAGTTGTTCAAAGCTATTGTCGTTCAATGTAGAGGTGTACGTTAGTGTTACTTTTTCATTTTGATTGCTAATGTCTTTGTAAAAATGATTGAATATTGGAATAAACTCGTTTAAAAATTGTTTTCTTTCCTGATGTACAAAGTTTCCTTTTTCAATCAATTGCATGTCAATAACAGCTAACAAATCGGCGTTGAAGCGTTGACTTTCTGCCATTTGTTTTAATGTTGCATTTCTTTGATTGAGTAATTTATTATATGCAATTAAATTTTCTAAATAAGGTTTGTTAAATTGAGAGATAAGACGATCTAGAAATTTTCTTCTTGTTTCACTTCCTTCCAATATTAAGTTGCTATCGTAAGGGGTAATAATAACTACTGGAAATTTTCCAATATGTTCAGCTAGTTTTAAGTAGCTTTTTTTATTAAATTTAAATTGTTTTTTAGCTCCCTTTTTTACACCACAATAGACGTTTGTTGTTTCCTCATTGATTGAAAATTTGCCTTGAGCGACAAAAAAAGGTTCTCCAAATTTTATGTTTTGACTGTCAATAGAATTAAAGTAGCTTTTTGTATTGGATAAATAGTAAATAGCATCTAAAACATTTGTTTTTCCTTCGCCGTTATTTCCCAAAAAACAATTTACAGAGGAATTTAATTCAATAGAAATATCTGTGCAGTTTTTAAAATTAATTAAAGATAAATGGGTTAGAAGCATAGTAATAATAAATTATATGATTGTAAAAAAAATCACATTATAATGTAAAAAGCATTTGTTAAAGCAATGTAGTCTTTTGTATAATCGTGCCTTTTCCCTGTTTCTACAATTAATTCGGTTTCTATAATTGTTTCTATTTTCTCGTTAGTTAATTCAAAAGCTATTCGATGAGCAGGTTTGTGAGGAACAGATTTTATCCAACATTTTCGTTTTAAATATAAGTTGTAATTGACTGCAATTTCAATACATTTTTCAGCATTTTCTATTGGTAAAATCATTGCTAATATTCCTGATTTGTTTAAATAAAGTTTAGCAAAGTGTAAGATATCTTTATAGTGCAGAGAATCGGTATGACGGGCGTTGTTTCTATTATTTGAATTTGATTTTAAGCTTTTTTCAAAAAAAGGAGGGTTAGAAACAATTACATCAAATTTAACAGAAGGGGTATAATCTTGCAAAGCACTATGAATGAGTTGAACTCTAGAGTTCCAAGGAGAATTTTTAATGTTATAAGAAGCATCTATTATAGCTGCGTCATTTATTTCAATGGCAGTAATGTTTGCGTTTTTATTTCTTTGGGCATTCATTAAACCTATAACTCCAGTTCCTGTACCAATGTCTAAAATATTAGTAGCTTTATCAACATCGACCCAAGCACCCAACAAAGTTCCATCTGTTCCAATTTTCATGGCAGTATTGTCTTGACGAATGTTAAATTGCTTGAATCTAAAAGTACCCATGTTCTTTGTTTTATATTGAATAAATTATGAATACTTTTTTACGTCTTGTGGAAACAAGTGGATAAGCATAAAATATAAATCAAAATTATACTGAAACCGATTTTCGATTTCAGTATAATATTCGATTAATAAAATTGAATTTATTTCTCAAAAAAGTATCATTTAGTTTGGCCAAATAATCGTTTCTTCATCAGCCCACATTGGACTCCATTGAATTTCGGATAGTTTACCATCTTCAAACCAAAAGTTAATACTTTCTTGTTCTACCACAACTACATGATGATTGGGTATTTCTGTTGTTGAAAGATCTTCCGATTCTGCATCTATACCTTTGTGTTTTAGTAAGTTTAATAGCGAATCTACGTCTAAACCAATTATTTTCTCTCCTTCAAATAGTGTAGCTTCTGAGCTAGAGGCTATTGTTCCTAAACGCCAATCGTCGTCTTTGTCAAAAGAAAATGAAAGTTCAAATTCGTCGTAGTGCCAAGCTTCTGTGTCGTTATCATCTCCTTCGTCGTATGAAAAACCGTCTTTTTCATCGGGTTGTCCCAATAATTCAACTAAAGCGTCTTTAGTTATTCCAAATTTTATGTCTCCTAAACCTTCTCCTGTTTTTACTTCTATATGTTTCATGTGTTTTTTATTATGGTACAAATTTACGGTTATATTTTAATTAAGTTAACCGATTTTAAGTTTTATACCAAAAGAACATCAAAATAAGCTAAATAAACCGTTTCTTTTTTCACTATTTATCTTCATAAAATCTATTCATAGCTAAGGCTAT
>CAMZKF010000144.1 GCA_947311095.1 uncultured Flavobacteriales bacterium | reverse complement strand
GAAGATCATCAAACAAAAAATGCCCAATCGCTTGTTGATAAAAAAGCAGCACTGCTTGTCAAAGATGTGGATTCTATTACGAAATTAGTGCCGACTGTACTTAGTTTATTGGGTGATGAGCGTTTACAAGCTGATTTAGAGCGTAATATAGCTGTACTGGGGCGACCCAATGCAGCCAATGATATTGCGAAAGAAGTGCTTTCAATTATAAAAAAATAATAAATTTTTACTTGTGTTTAAATGGGTGAGATAATTTAGAATGAAATTAAAAAACATACATAACGTTTATTTTATCGGTATCGGAGGTATCGGAATGAGTGCTATTGCACGTTATTTTTTATCTAAAGATGTCAATGTTGCTGGGTACGATAGAATTTCGACTCCTTTGACTCAAGCGTTGGAAGATGAAGGGTGTATGATTCATTATAATGATGCTATAAATGAAATTCCCAAAAGTCATAAATATACCGATACGTTAGTTGTTTATACTCCTGCGATTTCGGATTCTAATGATGAACTTAATTTTTTTAGGAATAATGAATTTGAAGTTTTAAAGCGTTCTGAGGTTTTAGGTCTAATTACCGAAAAATCATTTACAATTGGAGTGGCAGGTACGCATGGGAAAACAACAACTTCTTCAATGATAGCTTATTTGTTAGATGGTGCTAACTATTCATGTGATGCTTTTTTAGGTGGGATTTGTACTAATTTTAATTCAAATTTTGTCTTTTCTAATAAAGCTAAAGCTACAGTTATAGAGGCAGATGAGTTTGATCGTTCTTTTTTAACCTTGTCGCCCAATATTGCTGTGGTTACATCTACCGATGCTGATCATCTCGATATTTACAACGAACACAAAGGACTGTTGAAGTCTTTTCAAGATTATATAGATAAATTGCCAAGTAATGGAACTTTAATTTTGAAAAAAGGATTGGATTTAAAAGCTAATAATACAATCACCTATTCAGTATCTGAAAATGCTGATTATACGGCTTTAAATATTAATATTACTAATGGAGTTTATTCGTTTGACGTACAAACACCTAAAGGATTGGTGAAAAATATAGTCGTGGGTTTACCAGGTTTACACAATGTTGAAAATGCTTTAGCTGCTTTTGTAGCAGGAGATTTGTTAGGCTTGTCAATCGAGCAAATAAAAGAGGGGCTTGCTGGATTCAAAGGGGTGAAACGTAGGTTCGAATATCAAATTAAAACCCAAGATGTTGTATATATCGATGATTATGCACACCATCCCGAAGAATTGAAAGCTTGTATTAATTCAGTTAGAATGATGTATCCAACTAAAAAAATAACAGGTGTTTTTCAACCTCATTTATATACTCGAACAAGAGATTTTTCTGAAGAATTTTCGGCTAGTCTTAGTTTGTTAGATGAATTGTATTTGCTAGATATTTATCCTGCAAGGGAAATGCCTATTGAAGGTGTGTCATCTAATATGCTTCTGAAAAATATTACAATAGCTAAAAAAGAAGTCGTAACAAAAGAAGAATTAATTAATAAATTAAATATAAAAAACATAGAAGTATTATTGACGCTAGGAGCTGGAGATATCGATGCGTTGGTAAACCCCATAAAAGAAAGACTTGCGTCTTATTATATAGAGTCTAAGGTTTAAATAAAATGAAAAAAGGAATTGAAATATTGAGTTGGTCTGCATTTACATTAGTGGTGCTTATCCTTTTAGTGTTTGTCGATTATTCGTATTCGGCTATTCCTTGTCGTGCAACACAAATTAGTATAGCTCAAGAAGATGGGCATCATTTTATAACCGAAGAATTGGTTTTAGATAAAATAGGTCAGTTAGGCTATTCTTTAGAAAATACTCCTTTTAAAGAAATCCAAGTAGCTGATATAGAAAATGAAATTGGAGAGGTGGCAGGAGTTAAATCGATAGAGGTTGCTAAGCTAAATAACGGAACAATTCTGCTAGAAATTTGCGAACATAGACCCATTGCTAGAATTATAAATGTTGATGGATTGGTTAGCTTTTATTTGGATGAAACAGGAGGAGTTATGCCTTTGAGTCAAAACTATGTCGCAAGAGTTCCTGTTTTTACAGGCGATATTTATTATTCAAATTCAAAACTGCTAAAAGTCAATGATATACTCCAAAATGATAGTCTAAAAGCCTTACATATCTTAGATGATATTTATGCTGTTGCTTTAGCTATTGATAAAATAGATTTTATGAAGTCTCAAACATTACAAGTGTTTGTCAATAGAGATAAGGAGTTTGAATTGATCCCAAGAGTAGGGAGAAATAGAATTTTGCTTGGAAAAGCAGATGAAATAAATGATAAATTTAAAAAATTAAAAAGGTTTTATACCGAAGCTATAAAACCTCAAGAATTAAATAATTACGACACGATAAGTCTTAAATATCACAACCAAATAATTTGTTCAAAAAGGTAAATATTAACATTATGGATGCACCAGAAATTGTAGTAGGGCTAGATATTGGAACCACCAAAATAGCTTGTATCGTCGGTAGAAAAACCGAAAACGGGAAAATAGAAATTCTAGGAATGGGGAAATCACCAAGTGTAGGAGTTACACGTGGAGTTGTTTCTAATATCGAAAAAACAGTACAGTCTATTCGAGCAGCGGTAGAAGAAGCTGAGTCTAAATCAGGAATTGATATCAATGTAGTAAACGTAGG
>CAMZKF010000143.1 GCA_947311095.1 uncultured Flavobacteriales bacterium | reverse complement strand
GAAGAACATCTACTATTTTAGATAATTCTACTATTGCTCCATCAACATCTGTAATTCCATGACGATGCATGAATGTTGGAGTTGTAGTTAAACCAGCTATTATTCCTAGTTTACTTACCTCTTTTATTTCAGCTAAATCTGCTGAGTCTAAATATAATTCCATTATTAATCTTAATTTGAATGCAAAGTTACTATTTGAAATGATATATTAATAAAAAGTTGAATATTATTTACAAATAATTTCTATAATCTAAATTTAGAAAGGATTTTGTAGCGGAAAAAACGAATATAATAAGGGGTGAGACGTTACATCTAATTCTATAAAAAATAAAATTATATATAGTATAATTAGGATTTATTTCCGATAAAATAATTAATTTAGAGAAATAATTAGCAAAAAAAAGACATTATGAACATCAGAAAAGTATTTATAACACTTACAATTATTATTTTAGGAGGAATAGGAGCGTTAGCATTGGCTTATCCGCCTATTCTTTGGACTTTAATTTTAGTTATCCCTCTTATTATAATGGGAATAATGGACATGACACAAACTCAACATACGATTAAGAAAAATTTCCCCGTAATAGGACGTTTTCGATATTTGTTAGAATCTATTCGACCAGAGATAATGCAATATTTTGTAGAAACAGACACCGAAGGAAGACCTATAAACCGTTTGTTTCGTTCGTTAATTTATAGAAGAGCTAAAAAAGTAAATGATACTACGCCTTTTGGAACGCAAATGGACGTTTATAAAAGTGGTTACGAATGGATGGATCATTCTATTTACGCTAAAAACCATACAGATTTAGAACACACACCAAGAGTATTGGTTGGAGGAAAAGATTGTAAAAAGCCTTATTCTGCAAGTATTTTAAATATTTCAGCAATGAGTTTTGGTTCGTTGAGTAACAGAGCTGTTTTGGCTTTAAATGGCGGAGCTAAAAAAGGAAACTTTGCACACAATACAGGAGAAGGAGGTATTAGTCCTTACCACAAACAACCAGGAGGAGATTTAATTTGGCAAGTAGGAACAGGCTATTTTGGGTGTAGAAACAAAAAAGGAGAATTTTGTCCTGAAACATTTCAAAAAAATGCAACTTTAGAAAATGTAAAAATGATTGAAATAAAAATTTCTCAAGGAGCTAAACCAGGGCATGGAGGGATTTTACCAGCAAGTAAAAATACAGAAGAAATAGCCGAAATTAGGCACGTAGAAGCGCATACGGATGTAAATTCACCACCAGCACACTCGGCATTTAATACCCCAGAGGGATTAATAAAATTTGTAAAACAATTGAGAGATTTATCGGGAGGTAAACCAATCGGATTTAAACTTTGCATCGGTAAGAAAAAAGAATTTGAAGATATTTGTAGGGCAATGATAGCCTTAGATATAAAACCAGATTTTATAACCATAGATGGAGGAGAAGGAGGGACAGGAGCTGCACCAATTGAGTTTTCTAATTCTATGGGAATGCCACTGAGAGACGGTTTGGCATTTGCAATAGATACTTTAAGAGGACTAGATTTAAAAAAAGATATAAAAGTAATTGCGTCAGGAAAAATTCTAACGGGTTTTCACGTTGCTAGAGTTATAGCTATGGGAGCAGACATGGTAAATAGTGCTAGAGCTATGATGATGGCAGTAGGATGTATTCAAGCTTTACAATGTAATACGAATACCTGTCCTGTTGGTGTTGCAACTCAAGACAAGAAGTTAATCAAAGGTTTAGATGTAGCTGATAAAACAACAAGAGTTTATAATTTTCATCACGAAACAGTAAAAAGTTTTATAGAGTTAATGGCAGCAGCAGGAGTTAGTACACCTAAAGATTTGTCGAGAAAACACATTAATAGACGAGTGAGCATGAGCGAAATAAAAATGTATAGTGAATTATATCCAGAAGTAGAAGAGGGGAGTTTACTTTAATTTAGAAATATAGAGTTCAACTAAATCTCGGTCATTACAAGTAAATTCACCTAAATTCCAATCGAGGGAAAGCCAATAGAATCCATTGGTATCTATGGCTGGGATAATTGTTTTATTTTTGTCGTTATAAAAATCTCGGATATAGGACGTTGCTTTGTCGAAATGTTCTTCTGAACCTATAAAAACTTCACACCAAGCGTGACCACCACCTTCGCAAAAGCCACCCATTATTCGAGCTATTCCACCTATTGACTCTACACACGAAGCCGTTAGAACTGAAAAATCATCACAATCACCAGCCAAACCAATGGCTATCGTTCTGTCGGCTTTGGAGTAGTAATCATCCCTAAGAATAGTTGGATCGCTAATGTATTTCCAGTTGGAAAACAAATGTAAATTTAAAGCACAAAGTTGTTCTAAGCCTTCTTTACCTGGTACACCTGGTTGTATAGGAGCGTAGCTTCCTGGGAAATCTTTTACAATAGCAACAGCAAAATCTCTTACACAAGGTTGATTGGTTTGTACCGCCTCATAAAAAGATTTGGTTTGAGAACTGGTATCTTTAGAACTTTTACACCAACCTATATTTTCTAATTCTATTTGCTGTTGGGCGATTAATTCCTTAAAAATTTGATTTTCTTTTTTTAGTTTTTCTAAATTTCTTTATCATCTTCTAGTTTAGCGATATTGTCTTGAAGTTCTTTTATTTTAGCTTCTTTTTCTATTTTATTAATTGATGAATCTGCATCTACTTCTTCAATATAGTTTATAACCGTTGGCATTTCCCTATAATTTTCATCAATTAGATTAGAAAGAGTAGAGTAGCCTTTGTCAATGGAAATATTAAAGTCTTTATTAAATTGTAATAAATGGAATTGTTGTATTATTCCAATAAAAAGCAGTGGCGTAATAAAAATCAAAAAAACAGCACCTTAAATGATAGTTTTGAAGAAAAACTAAAAAGAAGCCCCATAAAAATAGAGGCAATTCCTACAATATAGTTTAAGTGAAAATTTGAAGTTAAATAAGATTTAGCCATTAAAGTTTTTAACCAAGTCATAAAACTAACTTCCATAGAAGTAGAAATAAGTAAAAACCCAACAACAAGCCCTAAAAAAGTAGCTCCAATGGT
>CAMZKF010000142.1 GCA_947311095.1 uncultured Flavobacteriales bacterium | reverse complement strand
TCGAGCGGGCTATCCGCACTCGCTTTTTTTGTTTTTCTAAAGGAGAAAAAACAAAAAAGAGCTCAAACAAAGCTACTATCCCTAACGCAAAATAGACTAAAATCGATTAATATCGAATTGACATTTAAGTGTACTTTGTAATTCGATTGGTATCACTTCTTCTCTTCAAAAAATAAATAGTGAAAAAAGAAACGGTTTATTTAGCTTATTTTGATGTCCTTTTGGTATTACTCATCAATAAGTAAAAAAAAACAACAATTACTTCCGTTTTTATATTTTAAAGCATCCGTGAGTGCTACGCAATTCTATTTCTTTCAACGAATTTCAATGTTGAGTTGGTGAAAATCTAAAAAGCTATTTGTTTTGAGTACAAATTCCTTATCATCTTACCCTGAATTATTCACAATATTGCTATTACAAAACCAAACTACTTGCTACAATTGGAAATATTCGAAATTTGTTTAGCTTAAAATTGAGCTACAATTAGCTTACTAAAAAAGCGGAGCTTCCCAATTCTATTGATATTTTAACTTTTCATAACGAAAACCTATGAATAATTTGGGTTAATGGGATATTTATTGAACTAAAATTGAGTTATATAAAATAGTTTGCTTTTCTTTGCGTTCTTCATAATCTAAGAATAGTATTTCTTAGCATTAGCATAGAAAAAAGAAGAGTAAGAACAACAGGAATGAAGCTATATTTAACATTTATTTATATTGCATTAGCAATAGGTGTTTTCGGACAAACAGCTAAAATTGTGGGTGTTGTAAAAAATGAAATAGAACATCCAATTCGAGATGTAAATATAGTTGTAGTAGGAACAAATATTCATACTATAAGCAATTATAGAGGAGAATTTGTTTTAACGGTTCCTGCCGAACAAAAAATAACCGTAAAATTTTCAAGTGTTGCCTACTCCATAAAAAAAGTTTCATTTAAATTGAATGCAAATGAAAATAAGACGCTAGATATTAAATTAGATTACAAATCGTTAAAAGTGGTAGATATTGAAGGGTACAAACCTACCCATGGAACATTAGAACGTTGGGAAAACCCCATAAAACCCAGCGAAATGGCTGTCCCAGCAGGGAATTTAGAAAACACCTTACAGTTCTCGCAATTTGGAGTCGCTCAAAACAATGAATTATCGGCAGGTTACAATGTAAGAGGTGGAAATTTTAACGAAAACCTAGTCTATGTAAATGGAATAGAAGTCTATCGCCCGTTTTTGGCTCGTTCTGGACAACAGGAAGGAATGAGTTTTGTAAATCCTTATTTAGTCGATAACATACTGTTTTCAGCAGGTGGATTTAATGCTAATTATGGCGATAAACTGTCATCTGTATTAGACATTACTTATCGAGAACCTAAAAAGTTTAAAGGGTCATTTACCTCTAGCCTGTTAGGTGTAGCTGCAAATATAGAAGATACAATCAATGGAAGGTCTAATTATATAACAGGTATTCGATATCGTACCAATTCATATTTACTAGGAGCCTTAGACACAAAAGGAGATTACAAACCTACTTTTATTGATTACCAAGGAATGTATAATTATTATTTGAATGAAAAATTAAAATTGACATTATTTGGGACTTATTCTCGAAATATTTATAGGGTAGTACCTAAAAACAGGGAGACAAGTTTCGGTTCTATTAATCAAGCATTAAGATTTAAAGTTTTTTATGAAGGTCAAGAAGTAACCAAATTTGAAACTTATATGACAGCAGCCAAAATAGAGCAAACTGTATCTGATAAATTTAAGATAAATTACATTACCTCTCGTTTCAACTCTAAAGCTTACGAAAACTTTGATTTGCTTGGAGAATATAAACTAGACGAACTAGAAAGAGATTTAGGAAGTGATAAATATGGAGAAGTAGCATTCAATAGGGGAGTAGGTTCTTTCTTAAAACACGCTCGAAATAAAATAAATGCAGAGGTTTTTAACTTTTCTGCAAATGGACAATATTATCTTAATCAAGGGAACTTTAGGTTTGGAGCAAAATACCAACATGAATTGGTTAACAATACACTTAATGAATGGAAATATTTAGATTCAGCTCGATTTAATATTCCTCATCCAGCCGATTCAATAGGGTATGTAAACCCCAACGCACAAGATTATCAACCTTTAGAATTAAGTTATGTTTTAAAAGCAAAAAACACAATATCGAGTAATCGAGTGACAGGCTTTGTTCAATATGAAAATAATTTTAGTTTTAACGATTCTGTTAGGGTTCGAGATTCAGTAATATTGAAAGATACAACTTATGCCATTGATACCGTATTTGAAGCTCAAAAATTTCTAAATGCAACATTTGGAGTTAGAGCAAATACGTGGAGTTATAATAATCAGACTGTCTTTTCTCCTCGTTTCAACGTTACCTTTAGACCTGCATGGTTTTTTATGAAAGGCAAAGAACTTTACCGTAGAAATGTTTCGTTTCGTTTTGCCACAGGTTTTTATTATCAGCCTCCGTTTTACAAAGAAATGAGAAATTTAGCAGGCGAACTTAATCCATCAATCAGAGCTCAAAAATCAATTCACTTTGTATTGGGAACAGATTATACCTTTTTTGTAAAAAACAGACCGTTTAAATTAGGGGCAGAAATGTATTATAAACTACTTAGTGATGTAATTCCTTACGAAATAGACAATGTAAGAATTCGATATTACGGTAAAAATAACGCTAAAGCTTATGCGCAAGGATTAGATTTAAAAGTAAATGGAGAATTTATAAAAGGAATAGAATCCTATGTATCACTATCATACTTAAAAACAGAAGAAGATATTTTAGACGATTATTATTATAATTATTACAATGCAGGAGGAGAACAAATTATAGCAGGTTTTACTAGTGATGACGTAGCAGTAGATAGCACCAAAATAGAACCAGGTTATATTCCAAGACCAACCGACCAAAGAATACATTTTTCACTGTTTTTTCAAGATAAAATGCCAGAAGAATGGGATGCCGAAAAAATAAAATGGAGCACATTTAAAGTAAACCTTACCACGGTATTTGGTTCTAGACTACCCTACGGACCTCCAGGAGCAGAAAGGTATCCAGATACATTAAGGACACCTTTTTATAGACGTGTAGATATAGGATTTAGTAAAGATTTAATCGGAGCGCATACCGATAGAGATAAATTTAGCAATAAATCAATTTGGAATAAAATAGATAAAATGTGGATTTCATTAGAAGTCTTTAATTTGTTAGATATTTCCAATACGATAAATTATACATGGATAACAGACGTAACAGGTCGAAAATACTCTATACCTTCTTATTTAACTTCTCGAAGAATTAATTTAAAGTTAGGAATTAAGTTTTAAAAAAGAGTAATAAACTTGTTTGTGACTAAGAAATAGAGAATTGATATAAAAAAAATAAGAACTAATTTGTTTTTGAAAAAAAAAGAATTACTTTTGCACGCTGTACAAAGTGTACAAATGAAATAATCATAAAAAAAATAATTATGAACAATTACGAAACTGTTTTCATCTTAACTCCCGTTTTATCTGAAGTACAGGTAAAGGAAGCAGTAGAAAAATTCCAAACTATTATAAAAGAGTCTGGAGCAAAAGTTTTACATACTGAAAACTGGGGTCTTAAAAAGATGGCTTACGCAATTCAGAAAAAATCTACAGGTTTTTACGCACTTTACCAATTTGAAGGAGCTGGTGACGTAGTAGAAAAATTAGAGTTAGCTTTTAGACGTGACGAGCGTGTTTTACGTTTTTTAACAACTAAAATGGACAAGCATCATGTTGCTTTCGCTGAAAGAAGAAGAAGTAAAGCAAAAAAGGCTTAATTAAATAATTTAAAAATAATTTAAACCATAATATAATGGCTGGAAAAGATTCAGATATCAGATACTTAACACCAATTAGTATCGATGTAAAAAAAGATAAATATTGTAGATTTAAAAAATTAGGAATAAAATACGTTGATTATAAAGACGGAGAATTTTTATTAAAATTTATAAATGAACAAGGTAAAATTTTACCAAGAAGATTAACAGGAAACTCTGCTAAATATCCAAAGAAAGTGGCACAAGCTGTAAAAAGAGCTCGTCACATAGCGATATTACCTTACCTTGCAGATCAATTAAAATAAGAAAATACGATGGAAGTTTTATTGAAGAAAAATGTAGAAAATTTGGGTGATAAAGATGAAATCGTGACTGTAAAAAATGGTTATGGTCGTAATTTTCTAATCCCTCAAAAAATGGCTGTAATCGTTACTGATTCAGTTCGTAAAATGCACGCTGAAACAATGCGTCAGAGAAGTCATAAATTGGCTAAAATTAAAGAAGAAGCTGAAAATACTGCTGCTAAATTAAAAGAGGTAACAGTAAGAGTAGGAGCAAAAGTAGGAGATAGCGGAAAAATATTCGGATCAATTACAAATGTTCAATTAGCAGATGCTTTAAGTAAAGCTGGTTTTGAAGTAGAAAGAAGAAAAATTAAATTACTAGGAAGCGCAATTAAGTCTATCGGTAATTACAAAGCAGAAGTAAAAGTTCACAGAGAAATAGCTGTTGAAGTTTCTTTTGAAGTTGTAGGAGAGTAATCTTCAATATTTTTAAAATTAAAAAAAGCCTTGTAGTTTTCTACAAGGCTTTTTTTTGTTTTGGATAAAATAAATCTAAATAACAACTAATTTTCGAAGATAAAGTATTTGGTAATAAAAGTATTTTGTATATTTAGCAGTAGTATGAATAGAAGTTCATATTATCTAAACATTTTATACATTAATTATGTCACGTTACCACACTTTAGGTGTCATTCCCCCTAAAAGACACACCACTTTTAAAAAAGAAGATGGAAGTTTATATCAAGAAGAATTGTTTGGTACTGCAGGATTTGCAGGAATGTCTTCGTTAATTTACCACTTATATCCTCCTACCGTAGTTACAGAAATTAAGCAAATAAAAGATTTAACTCCTAAAATAGCAATAGAGAAAAATATGAAAGCCTTGAGTTTTAAAGGTTTTTCGCTCCAGCCAGAAGATGATTACTTAAAAAGTCGTAAAACATTATTTGTAAACAAAGATTTGCAAATAGGATTAGCAGCTCCTAAGTCATTTTCTAAAGGTTATTTTTATCGAAATAGCGATTGTGATGAAATGCTTTTTGTTCACGTGGGCTCAGGAACATTAAAAACAATGTACGGCAATTTAGACTTTGGATATGGAGATTACCTCATTATACCAAAAGGAACAACCTATCAAATAGATTTTGATACAGAAGACAATCGAAT
>CAMZKF010000141.1 GCA_947311095.1 uncultured Flavobacteriales bacterium | reverse complement strand
GCTTCTATCATAAAATGTCCAGCATAATTAGTACCCCATTCATTGTCGTCATCTTCTCCTATCCAATAAGATAGTCCTCCTCTAATTGTTTGAAATTTTTTAATTCGTTTTATTCCTTGTTCTATGTTTCTTTCAATTTCGTCGCTTTCAGTTTTAGATAATGCAATCAAATTAGAAAGGTTTAGTTGAGGAAATACAGAAGATGTTGTTTGTTCAATACAGCCATGAGGGTATTGAATTAAATATTGAAGTCGATTTTCTAAGCCTAACGAAGGTATCGATGAAATTTCAATAAATCCAGTACGAGTTCCTTCTATTCCGAAAGGTTGATAAGGCGATTCCCAAGTTTCTCCTTGTTGAGCAATACCTGTAAGAACTTTAGTCATTGGAGGATTAGGAATGCGAACGTTCAATTCTATTTCGTTGGAAGCTTTTTCTCCTGCTCCTGAAACGGTTACTTTAGCTTTAGCTATTCCTATATTGTTTGCTACGTCTATTTCAAAATTTACAATTTTATCGCCTGTTTGATTAAAGGTTACGGTTTTAGAATTTATCCCAGAAATTTTTAATAAACTATTTGTTTCAAGGGTAACTTTAACTTGTTTAATTTTTTTATCCATTGCAAAAATAGTTACAGGTAGTTTTACTTTTTCAGTAGGACCCAACACGCGAGGTAAAGTAGCTAGAACCATTAAAGGCTTTTTGACTGGTACTGTTTTTTCTGCATTTCCATACGCTCCATCTTGACCTGCAACTACCATAGTTCTTACAGAACCTACATAGTTAGGCATTTTAAACCGAATTATTTTTTCATCTCCTCCATCAAGTTGAAAAGGACCAAAGTATTTTACAACAGGTTTAAAACGGTTGGCTTTATTACTTCCTTTATTGTTTAGAAATTCGTCTCCCCCCAAGGCTAATAAACCTGACATTTCACCAGAAAAAGCTCCGATAACATATTTGTACATGTCCCATGTTTTTATGCTTAAAGCTTCTTTAGCATAAAAAGTTTTCCAAGGGTTAGGTGTCTTAAAACGAGTTAAATCTAACAATCCATCTTCGACAACTGCGACAGTAAAGGTCATGTCTTTTCGATTAGCTTCTTTAATTTTTAGGGTTACTTCTCCTTCTGGTACAAGAACGTTAGGCATTTCAATAAGAGGCTTTAAGTGTGTTTCAGAATTTTCGACTTCAATAGATTGAATGCCGTATAATCGAATGGGGAGATTACTAACGGTTTGATTATGTGGTTGGACGAATGATATATTGATGAAAACATTAGGAGACATTTCTGCTGTTGTTTCAAAAGTAAATCGATTGTTTTCTTTTATATTTACCCATTTAGTACTTAGAACCTTAGAACCTGTTTCTAAACTAACTAAAGCTCTTCCTTGTTTTCCTTCGGGTAAAATTACAGAGACAGATTCGCCTACGTTATACGTTTTTTTGTCGGTTGTAAAATTCAACATTTCTGCACCTCCAGAGCCTTCCGATTGGGTGTCCCACCAACCTTTGTAACTAAAATAAACTACTTTTCCTGTACTGTGTCCTGTTTTTGAATCTGTAATTCTAATAAACCTTCTTCCCCAATATTCGTCTCCAATGTTCAATTCATAAATTGTTTTGCCGTCTTTTGTGTTTACAAAATCAGTCAATACTTTATTGTTACTTTCGTTTCTAACAAATCGAGCTAAATCAGATTGTTCCGATCGTTCCCACCACCAACTCCAATTAATGTCATAGACTTCTATTATTACATTGTTTCTATCAACAGGTTCTCCTTTCTCATTTACAGTCGCAATAGTCAATAAGTTATTTTCATTAGAAAATAAAGCTCCGTTCCACCCTTTGCCTTCAGGAACTTTTAGTCCTGTATATCCTTCGTAAGGAGAATATTTTAGGACTTGTCTATCTACACTAAATTCTCCTCCTTCTTCAAATACTCGGGTTTTAAATTGAGCTTTTAACATTCCTGGAGCATTTTTTTTCACGCTAATGTTAGGAAATATTGTAGCTTTTCCTTCTTGACTTAAATTTCCGTCAAAAATACTTTCTTCTTCACTTTCAAATGCTTTAGAGGGGTCGTCGAAAGAGAAATTTTCATATCCTTCAAACTTTGTAACACCTTTGGCTAAGGTCATTTCTACTTCTGCATGTAATCCTTTAGCTATTGCTCCATGCAACCATTTTACTTCTAATTCTCCTGATTTTACAGTTGATTTTAAAATGGTTGAACCAAAATTTAATCCGATTTTCAAACGATTGGGTTTAACGGTTTCTATTCTAATACTTTTAGTAAATGAAGCTCCTCCTACTTTTATTTTAGCCAACCATGTACCTGTGGGAGCATCGTCGCTGGTTTTCATTCTAAAATCATACAATCCATTTACTGCATTTACTTTAACTTTTCTACTGTACATCTGATTTTCGGGAGTAAATAATTCTAACACAACAGGATGGTCGGCAGGAATAACATTGTGCTTATCTTCTAACATAAATGCTAAAAATAGAGAGTCTCCAGGTCTCCATACTCCTCGTTCTCCATATATAAACCCTTTTATTCCTTTTTCTGCAGCTTGTCCATTTACATCAAACATACTTGTTGACAAAGCTTCTTGGTCATCGAGTCTTAAATAACCTTTTTGATTTCCTTGTGAAGCCATTAGTAAAAAGGGCTTTTTACCAACTTTTATTGTTGCAAATCCATCTGAATCGGTAGTCCCTTCAGCTATAACTTGTTGTTGGTAATTGTAGAGTTTTATAGTAACGTTTGCTAGGCTTTCTGTTGTAATTAAATTGGTTACAGCTACCGTTATTGTATTCGCACTTCCTCCTTTAGCGATAATTCCTAGGTCAGAAGCAAAAATATTTCGTGTTACATGTTTGCTGTTGCCAATGTAATAAGAAGCTTTACAAGGATCTTCTCTTTCTTTCCAAACATAGTCGTCGTCATAATCGTAATAATAATCGTCATAATAATAGTAGGAATTAGGTTGGTCATAAGAAGCTTCTTCGTTGTCTTCGTCTTCTTCGTAATTATCTGTAAAATCGTCTTCTCCACATGGGTATAGGGAATGCTTTTTAGTAAAGCTAATGCTTACTCGATAAATTGCCCCTGGATCAACTTTTATAATTTCCGAAAGGTCAAGTGAGAAAGTATTCCAAATACCATAATCAATGGGTTTTTCTGATTTCAATACGACTTCTTTTTTATATACAATTCTTCCTACTCTTTTAAGTTCTTCTGTTCCGTCAAATTGGTTCACTTGAAAGAACTGAATAATATTATCTTCAAATACTTTTACAATTTTAACATTGACAGCACTTAAATTAACTGCTTTAAACGGAAAAATGAGTCCGTTAGTACTGGGTAAAATAACTCCTTTTCCAATAAGTTCAACGGCTGGTTTAGTATTAAAAAAAGAAATGTTTTGACGAAAAGATTTTTTAATTTTATCACCCATTGTATTTTTTATACCCTCTGCTACTATTAGCGTTGTAAAGCCCGTTATTCTTTTTGAAGGAAAGGCTTTAATTTCATTTCTATTGATTTCTAATCTTAAATCTTCATTGTTTTTTAAATAAATAAGCCCTTCTAAATCTTGATCTTTTTTTATAGGGTCAGAAAAACGAATAGAAATATATTGATTAGGTTGTTGTAAAACTTTAATGTTCATTACTTTAAAATCTCCCAAAGCTGGAACTTCAATTTTCTCTACTCCTGAAACTGCTCCTATTTTTTCTCCGTCCCATCGAAATAAAACTTCTTCTTTTTGTTTGGTTCTTGAAATGCTATCAACCATAAATGTATGCAGCCTTTTGTTTTGACCGTGCGTCCAATGTACTTGCTTTTCTTGTCCGTTTTGTAGGGATTTAAAAATAGATTCGATTATGTTTCCTTCTTCTACATCAGCGGTAATCAATGTCCCTTTCATTTTTTGCCAATGTAATTCTGAATCATCATAAGCTTCCATTCCATCAAACAAGAAAGAAATACCTTGTTTCATGGTTTGAAATTTAAAGGTGAGTGTTCTCAAATCATTTGGAACAGCGATCAACTTTATTAAATTAAAATCGGCAACGTATTTTTGGTTTGAAGGTAACTTTTCGAGCGGTTTAAAAATAACGGTTCTATCATTTTTCCAATAAATAGTTCCTTCTATACTAGGAGAGAAATCAAATAAGTCAGTTGCTTTTAATTCTTTTTGAAGTGTTTCACTAACATCTTCTCTCAATTGGACTTTAATTCGACCTTCTTTTGAAATAACTCCAGAAGTAAAAGCGGTTATGTGTGCCGTAAATTTAGGGTTTATTTCGTCTGTGCTTTTTTCTGTATGATTAAATACAAAATATAGGCTGATAGCGATTATTACTCCTGTAAGAAGTATAAATAGATTCTTTTTATTCATCTGAAAATTAATTTAAAAACAAATGTAGTTAAATAAAAGAGCACTATAAAGACTAGAGTTATTTTTATAAGAAAATGAAATATAACTAATGCCATTTCAATGCTGATTTGGTATGGTTAAACGTTTAGGATAAGAAACCAAACCTGCGTCATTTTTATTTATACACTTTTTATTAAGTAGAATATTTCTAAATGTCTATATTTGCGACCTAATTTAAAAAAAAGCAGCTTTTCTAAAGCTGTTTTTCAATCATAATTTGGTTTAATGAAACAAAAATTAAAGGCATATTCAGAACTAATGAAGTTGAGGTTGTCTTCATTGGTTATTTTTTCTTCTTTTCTAGGGTATATGATAGCTCCTGGAGATATTGTATGGTTAGATGTTTTTTTCTTGTCCATAGGAGGGGCTTTTGTTACAGGAGCTGCTAATGCTTACAATCAAATTATAGAACGAGATTTAGACAAAAAAATGGAGCGAACTAAAAATAGACCGCTACCAGAAAATCGTGTTACTGTAAAAGAGGCTTTTGTGTTTTCTACTGTTTTAGCAATTGTAGGGGTTGGCTCATTGTTTATGCTTAATAATTTATGTGCTAGTTTAGGCATCTTAGCATTGTTATTATATGTATTCGCATATACTCCATTAAAACAAAAAACACCATTATCTGTTTTTGTAGGAGCTTTTCCTGGTAGTTTTCCGCCTATGTTAGGCTATGTTGCTGCTACCAATCATTTTGGGTTAGATGCAGGAGTCTTGTATGCTGTTCAATTTTTCTGGCAATTTCCTCATTTTTGGGCGATAGCTTGGAAGTTAAACGACGACTATTTAAAAGCTGGATTCAAAATGTTGCCTTCTTTGGGGGGGAGAGATAAGAAAAGTGCTTTTCAAATTATGCTTTATACCGCAATGATGTTGCCAATGGGTACAATGCCTTACATGGTGGGAATGACATCTATTTATTCTGTTCCTTTAGCTTTGTTGCTGACACTTCCTATGCTTATATATGCTATAAAATTATATTTGACGCTTGAAATGAAATACGCTATAAAAGTTATGTTTGCTTCATTTTACTACCTACCTGTAATTTTGTTAATTTATTTAATCACTAAAGTTTAATAATTTTCTAATGAAAGATATCGTAAAAGACTCAATGTCTAAAAAAGAGTATCAGCCAATTGCAAAAAAAATAGTTTGGGTTGGTATTATTGCTAGTATTATGATGTATGCAGGTTTTACTAGTGCTGTAATGGTTAGTAAAATGGATAAATTCTGGGTAGATATAAATCTTCCTCAAGCGTTTGTTTACAGTACCATTATTATAATGATGAGTAGTCTAACGCTTTTTCTTGCCTTGTATTTTGCAAAGCAAGACAATCAAAAATTGGTAGTTTCTTTTCTTGGATTAACTATTCTGTTGGGATTGAGTTTTTCTTATTCTCAAATAAAAGGATGGAGTCAATTGTTGGGACAAGGGAATTACATTGCTGACAAAATATTTTTTGATTACGGAGCTTATGGAAATCAATATTCAATTCTTGAAAATGGAGAAGAAATTTATCACGATGGCCGTCATTATTACTTGAATGAAAAAGAATTGACACAAGAAGAGGTAGAAGATGTAAAATCTTTCGCATACCAAATCTGTGGTGATAGAGGAAGAGATAATATGGAAGCTTATTCAATAAAAGACTATGGGAATCCTTACCAAATAAAAGATGTAAAAACAGGAGAAACACTAAGGTTTGAGAATGGAACAGCTTTTATAGGAACGGACTCTTTAACCATTGCTCAAAGAGATGAATTGTTTAAGTTTTCTTTTGGGATTTATAATGATAAACCATTTTTTATATTGAAAGGAGAGTACGGAAAAGATTTCGCCATTAACTTAAATGGAGAACGTTTAGATTTTGATAATAGAAGGCTTTATTTTCCCGAAAGAGACTTAACAGAAGAAGAAATAAAAGCAATAAAGAAAACGGTATTTCAAGGAGGAAAAGAATATATAATCAAAAAAGGAAAGGTTTACCATAACGACCAAGAAATTGATTTGTCAAACTTTGAAACTTATTTGGATTTAAATAAGGGAATACAAATTCATTTGTTAAATGGGAAATGGACTCAATTAAGACAAGAGTTAAATACCGTTCAGTATGGTGAGTTTTATCAAACAGGAAACGTAGCAAGCTCATATGTGTGGATTTTAACATTTATACATTATCTTCATTTACTGATAGGAATCATAGTTTTATTCGTATTGTTTATAAGGGCTTTGAGAGGAATGTATAACAAAGAAAGTCAAATGGGCTTAGTAGTCGGTGGAATTTTTTGGCACTTTTTAGGTGTTTTATGGCTCTATTTATTTGTATTTTTACAATATAATCATTAGAATTGCAGTATTAATTAAAAAATAAACAATGGCAGCACACATAGAAAAAGTTGACGCAGCAACATTATGGGGAGGAAACGGTTCTCCTTTTAGAATATCATACGGAAAACAAATGATGTGGTTTTTCCTTCTTTCAGATGCATTGACATTTGGAGCTTTATTAACCGCTTATGGATATGCAAGACATCAAGCAGTCAGTTGGCCTTTAGCCGAAGATGTTTTTAACGCAATGCCGTTTTTAGATAGACATTTACCATTAATGTATGTCGCATTAATGACTTTCATACTTATTATTAGTTCGGTAACAATGGTGTTAGCCGTTGAAGCAGGACATCGATTAGATAAAAAAGGAGTGATAAAATGGATGACGCTTACGGTTATTGGCGGTGCTTTCTTCGTTGGTTCTCAAGCTTGGGAATGGGCTCACTTTATTCATGGAACAGCACACGGAGCTCATGTTCCTGGTTCAGATGCTATTATTTATGGCGCAAACTTAATCGAAAATCAATATGCACCTCTAGCTCCTCAATTTGCCGATTTCTTTTTCTTTATTACAGGATTTCACGGATTTCACGTGTTGTCTGGAGTGGTAATTAATTTAATTATATTAATACAAGTAACTAGAGGAACTTACGACGATAGAGGGCATTTTGAAATGGTTGAAAAAGTAGGTCTTTATTGGCACTTTGTAGATTTAGTTTGGGTATTTGTATTTACATTTTTCTACCTAATTTAAGTTTTAGACAATTATTTAAAATTATTACAAAAACATTCAATAAGAATTTATTAAACATTATATAAAATGGAAAGAGACGATTTAATATTAGACCATTCATACTCATTAGCAGCAAATCACGACGAAGCTCATGGTAAAGAAATGCGAAAAATGATTTGGAAAGTAACAGCGATATTGTCTATTGTAACAATTATAGAAGTTGGATTAGGAATAGCTGTTAAACATGGAGATTCTGTTTGGACGCTTGTTAAGTTTATATTTTTGGCATTGACGCTGTTAAAAGCGGGATACATTGTAATGGAGTTTATGCACTTAGGTCAAGAAAAAAAGAACTTTAGATGGATGCTTTTTGGACCTTATTTTATTTTCTTGAGTTAGTTAGTTTTTCAATTATTAACCGAAGCAACTTATCAAGGAGAAATGTTACACGGTACAATCGAAAGCACACAGGCTGTAATTGAGCACGTAGCACATTAAAATACGAATGTCTAGCACAAAAAGATTCTTTATGTTTGTAGCAATGTTTGGGCTACCTGCATTGTTTATTTTTATCTTCGTTCAAGGAGAGCAAATTTATCACAAAACCCCTTACTTTGGAAAAACAACAATAGTAGGTAATGACACCGTTCCTTATAAAGTAGAGGCTTTTGATTTCGAAGATATTGATGGAAAAAAGTATTCATTGTCAGATTTTGATGGAGAATACGTGGTTTTTAATTTTGTAGAATCTACTTGTCCTTACGAAGGTTGTAACCTTAATTTTAAAATTTCCAAATACTTAATTTATGACGAATTTGAAGGAAACGAAGGCTTTAATGACGCTGTTATCGTAAGTCAAATTTTTGGAGATGATGCGCTAGAAAGAATAAAGACATTGCGTTCCGAATTAAATATAAATCCCCAAAAATGGATTTTTATAAAAGGAGATTACCAACCATTTTTTGATTTAGAATTGGAACGAGGAAACCCTTGGCAAAAGAAAGATACCATATATGACTACGAAAGAGAAGCTCATATTATGACCATTCTTAAAGATACTGATGGCTATATTAGAGGTAAATATGTTACTACCATTGCCGATGAGGTAATGAGAATAACAAAAGATATTAGTATGCTAAAAAAAGAGCAACGAGATAAAATAAAAAATAAAAAATAACGATGAAAGCTATTTTATTAGGAGGTATTGCTTTGGTATTGCTCTTGTCTAGTTGCTCCGAGAAAAAAGAATTACCGATTTTTGGTGCAAAAGAATTTATAGTAGGAATAGATAAGGATACAGTATATCACACGATACCTTTTTGGAGTTTTATCAACCAAGATAACGAAAGGGTTTCTTCTCAAGATTACCAAGATAAAATTTATATTGCCGACTTCTTTTTTACTCACTGTCCTGGAGTTTGTCCTGAATTATTAGAAAGTTTAAAAACGGTTCAACAAGCCCTTAAAGGAACGGATGTTTCCATAATTTCACATACCGTAGATCCTAAAAACGACACCCCAGAAAGACTAAAATGGTATGTCAATAAAAATAATATTGACACTCAAAACTGGAATTTTTTGACAGGAAACAAACAAGAAATTTACGAATTAGGAGTAAACGGATATTTAGTACCCAATCAAGAAGACGCACTCGCACCTGGAGGTTTTTTACATTCAGAAAAATTTATTTTGATTGACAAAAAAAAACGAATCAGAGGTTTTTACAACGGAAGAGATCAAGCCTCGGTTAATCAGTTATTAGAAGATGTAAAGTTGTTGATAGATGAGCAATAAAGAATTGAAACATAAGAAAGTAATTGTCGCTCTTTCTATAGCCATACCCTTAATTGTCGCTTCTTTGTTCGGTGTAAGACTAAAAGGTGTAGCGTCATTAAGTTTTTTACCTCCAATATACGCAACCGTTAATGGAATTACAGCTTTGGTTTTAGTTTCGGCAATTATAGCCATAAAAAACAAGAAAAAAATCCTCCACGAACGATTGATTAAACTAGCGTTGTTGCTTACGTCTTCATTTTTGGTCATGTACATCGCTTATCATATTACGTCAGATTCCACTCATTTCGGAGGAGAAGGATTGATAAAGTATTTTTATTATTTTATTCTAATTTCCCACATTATTTTATCAGTTACTATCATTCCATTAGTACTCATCACAACTGTTAGAGGCTTGTCGAAACATTTTGAAGAACATAAGAAAATAGCACGTATTACCTTTCCTTTATGGTTGTATGTAGCGGTAACAGGAGTCTTGGTTTACCTCATGATATCGCCATATTATACTTAAAATGTATTTCTGATAATTTAATTTGGGCGTTCGAGCAGGCTATCCACTATATCTTTTTTTGAAATAAAAAAAGGATGCCGTTCCTATCCTTAACGCAAATATGGAATTTGTTTTTTATAATTCAATTCGATGATTGAAATTAATAAGTATAAAGCCAGAAAAAATAATCGTCTATTTACTTAGTTTGGAGTTTGATTTTTATTTAAATTAAGAAGG
The DNA here is from genome assembly GCA_947311095.1 of uncultured Flavobacteriales bacterium. GTDB lineage: Bacteria > Bacteroidota > Bacteroidia > Flavobacteriales_D > Parvicellaceae > S010-51. Next base: position 2,598 of record CAMZKF010000141.1, on the reverse strand, counting down.
GGTTACTTTTATGAAAACTCATTTGTATTAATACTAATTAATACAAAGACAATCTAATATGATAAGTAAATTTTATTTAATATTTTTATTATTAATGCCGTTCTATTCTTCGGTTGCTCAGACCAATGAACTGCCAATTCATTTTGGTCAATATTTCAATAACGCTCAGCTAAATATAGCTAAAGGAGGTAGTTATAGCAGTTTAGAATTTAATATAGGAAACAAACGAAATCAAGGTAATTTTGGGGGGATTAAAACTTCGTATGCATCTTTATTTTTTAGAATACGAGAGCAAAAAGGTAGTTTTCACGCTTTAGGATTATTGTTTAATAACGATAGGGAAGGAAGTGTAATTAGACGGAATAGAACCTACCTAGCTTATGCTAGACATCAAAAACTAAGTAAAAATTGGAAACTGTCAGCTGGTATTTCGGCGGGTATGTATAGTTTTTCTATAAAATCAAACCCCGTAATGGGAGGAGCATCATCGAGTACTTTAGACCTTAATTTGGGAGCGTATTTGTATAGTAATCAAACAAAAATAGGTTTTTCTATCAACCAATTAAACGAAGGTGAAGTTCAACCGATTATTCAAAAGATTAAACTGAAGAAGGTTTATAATTTAACGGCTGAGCATAAATTAAGCGTTAAAGAGAATCTTCTGTTTATTCCTTCTGCTTTTTTTCGCTATTCTAATTTAAGTCATAAAGAACTAAATAGTAGATATGGAGCAAGTTTAAATGTTCTTTTTTCTAAATTGATAAATATAGGGTATAGCCTAGAATCTAAGGAAGGTGCTTATTTTTTTATAGGAGTTCATAACATTACTATTGGAGAAGTAAATAAACAAAGTGGTTTTAGAAAAAAAATAGATTTAGACTTCTCTTATTTTAGACCAAATTTAAACAATACAAGAACCAATATTAATGCGTTTGAATTGATGCTTAAATATTATTTAGATAAAAATTAAAAAAAAGGGTTACTTTTTAAATTGTTTAGAGTAGTAAGGTTAAACATTAAATAAATATTATTATGAAAAAATTAAGTATAGTTACAGTTTTATTATTTCTTTTATCTGTTTATAAAGGATATGCTCAAGAAGTTTGCGATGATTTATCTACAGCTCAAATAGGAGCCTACAATGTGGGAGATACAATTTTTACAACATCAGATTTTGATATAATTAGTGACAATTATTTCATGGGAGGAACATGTGGGGGTAATGGTGGTGAAATTTTTTTTAACGCAGATTCTAAATTTAGTGTATCGGGAAATATTAGTTTTAATTTTGATTGTTCTCAAAAAGAAGTAAAATTTGATTTTGCTTCTTTTGCAGGGCAGTGCTTTTCTTTAAGTGTAAATGATAGTGTAATTGGAAATAATTCGGATTTATTTCTAAGCGCTATTCCAAATGTAAGCTTTTCTTTCGATACAGTAAGTAATATTTTGACAATGATAGGAGGTATTTGTTCTGTGCGGGTGGGAGCTGATTATATGTATTTAGATCAAATTTGTGTAACATCATTATCTTCTGAAAACATAAATTGTACAACCTATCAAACTTCAAATGCTCCCGACGGTATTTATCTTGTGGATGAAGATACTACATTTATTTTTGACAGTACTCTATACCAACAGGTTTCAATGCAGATATATGGTGATTTTAATAATTGGGATTTAAGTAGTAACCATCAAGCAGGTCAAACTTATTTTAAAGTGAATGGAAGTGACTCTGTATCTTTAGAAACTATTTACAATAACTTACCTTACACCTTAAATGGAGTAGTTATAACAATTGATACAAATGATTTAAATGTAACTACTTCAATGGATGGAGTTATATTTACAAGCGGAACAATTATTTTTACAGGAAATATAGCTAGTCTAACAATGGTACAATTTGAATCTGGAATAGTTCAAATTTGTACAGAATTAATTAATTGCCCTAACTGTCCTTGTTCCATTGATGCCGATTTTACTTACACCAATAATGGGCATAGTTTTCACTTTACAAGTGCTGCAACAGGAACAGAGTATAGTTGGAGTTTTGGAGACGGAGAAACAAGCACAGCAACCGATCCATATCATCTTTATTCAGCGCCTGGAACTTATGAGGTTTGTTTAACAAATTATAACCTTACCGATAGTTGTACAATTACAAAATGCGATTCTATACTTGTAGAATGTACTACGCCTAATGCTAATATAATTACACCTAACCAAGATGGAATAGATGATTATATAGAACTACAATGCAACGACGTTAAAATATACGATAGAAATGGAATTTTAATTATAGAATTGATTAACGAGACTATTTGGGAAGGGCAAAATGCTAATGGAAATCCAGTACCAATGGGAGAATATATTATCGTCTGCACATCGACAGGAGTAACAACATCGGTAACGGTAATTTGGTAACTAAAAAATAAGAGGTTGACTTCTTTTTGAAGTCAATCTCTTGTATGAAGAGAAGAAGTGTTTGGATTAAAAAAAAAATATGCAGATAATGAGTTACTTGATTTAATAAGACAAGGATATTCAAATCAAGCACTACGTTTTTTATATAAAAATGTACAACCTAAAATTACGAATTGG
>CAMZKF010000140.1 GCA_947311095.1 uncultured Flavobacteriales bacterium | reverse complement strand
GTTACCTTTCTTTTGGAATGAGGTAACTCTACCTCTCCTTTTAAAACATGCCATCTTTTGTCTGCAAAAAAAGCAAAATCATGAACATTTTCTTGATGATAATGCAGAGTTTTAAATTTAGTTGAACTTTGGGGAAACTCCATATTATATAATTCTTTGTACGCTCCAGTCTCAATAAGTTCTCGTGTTTTTAAATTCTTTTTTTCAAGCCATTCCAATTCTTTTTCTCCATTTACCAAATCTCCTGTTGCTCCAACAACGTAGTTTTCTGGAAGCGTTATTTTCACATCATAACTTCCGTATTCAGAATAAAACTCTCCCTGACTTAAATAAGGCATAACATTCCAGCCGTTTAAATCATATACCGCTGGTTATGGAAACCATTGAGTTATTTGATAGGCATTGCCTAAGTGTCCTAATCTTGAAATGTTTCCATAAGGAATTTTAACCCTAAACGGAGTAGTAATAACAATGGTCTCTTGAGGTAATAAAACTCTGTTTAATATAACTTTTACATAATCTATATTTTCGTTGTATTCTAGTTTTAATTGAGTTCCATTTACTCTAAAATCCAAAGAATCAATAAAACCTCTATCCGAAGCTTTAGAAAAATGTAAATTTAATTCGCCGTCTTCTCGTAATTGTTGAGCGAGTTTAGTTTTATTATTTTTGTAGGCATTAGCCCATAAATGAAAATAAATAAAAGTTAAAGTATCTTTTGAGTTGTTTCGGTATTCAATGGTTTCAAAAGCCGATAGTTGGTGACTTACATCGTTTAGTCTTACATCAATTATTGTGTTGACCTCTTGTTGAAAGTATTGACCAACGGCTGACGTAACGTATGTTATAGAAAATAGAATAATTAGGTATAGGGTTTTCATATAGTGGTGAGTGTTCTAATTTTATACAAAGCTATAATTTTGTAGCTATACAAACTTATTATAGTCAAACTAAATAGCTTTTTTTCCTGTTTTTTATTTATAGAGATAAGCTTTCAACGGTCGTTATATCAATTGAATCTTAAATTTGCGTTAAGGATTACTCATTTATTAATTTTTAAATTTGTATTCGTGATGTCGCTTTTCTCAGTTGTAGAGGCTTCCTTTTTTTGTCTTTTTCAATAAAAAAAGACATAACGAATGCCCAAAAGATAATTCTAATCAATTTTATAAAAAAAAGGCAAAGAATCTGTCAATAGATATTAACTTTGTAGAATCATTCTTAATAAAGAAGTATTTAAAATCTAAAACAATGGACGCAATAAATAAAATTAGAAACGATTTCCCTATATTATCGAGAAAAGTAAAGGGAAAACAATTGGTTTATTTAGACAATGGAGCGACAACTCAGAAACCTCAACAAGTAATTGATACGATTGAAAAATACTATGCTTATGAAAATAGTAATATTCACCGAGGTGTCCATACGCTAAGTCAAGAGGCAACAACGAAGTATGAAGAAGCTCGAGAGACTGTAAAAAGTTTTATTGGGGCGGGTAAAAATGAAGAAATTATTTTTACAAAAGGAACTACCGATAGCATTAACTTAATTGCGAGTAGTTTTGGAAAAAAACTATTGAAAAAAGGTGACGAAATTATAATATCGGCAATGGAGCATCACAGCAATATTGTGCCATGGCAAATGATTTGCGAAGAAAAAGAGGCTGTTTTAAAGGTTATTCCTATTAATAAAAAGGGGGAATTGATAATGGAAGCATTGGAAAAATTAGTTTCTCCAAAGACGAAGCTTATAGCTGTTAATCATATTTCAAATACGCTAGGAACAATAAATCCGATTAAAAAAATTATAGAAATAGCCCACAAAAACAATGCTTTAGTTTTGATAGACGCTGCTCAGTCGATAGCACATACACCGCTAAATGTTGTTGATTTAGATGTTGATTTTTTAGTTTTTTCGGGTCATAAAATGTTCGCTCCTACTGGTGTTGGTATTTTATATGGAAAAGAGGCTTTACTCAATGATTTGCCTCCCTATCAAGGAGGTGGAGACATGATAAAAGAAGTTACTTTTGAGAAAACAACCTACAACTGTTTACCTCATAAGTTTGAGGCAGGAACACCTAACATAGCAGGTGGAATAGGATTAGCTTCTGCCATTGACTACATTAAAAAAATTGGTTTTGACACTATTTTGAAGCAAGAAAAAGCTTTATTGGCTTATGGTACGCAAGAATTATTGACTATTGATGGATTGAGAATTATTGGTTCAGCGGACAACAAAACAAGTGTTATTTCTTTTGTTATAGATGGTATTCACCCTTTTGATATTGGAACAATAATAGACCAATTGGGAATTGCTGTTCGTACAGGTCATCACTGTACTCAACCGCTAATGAACTTTTTTGAAATACCTGGTACTATAAGGGCTTCTTTTGCTTTTTACAATACTAAAGAGGAGGTTGATATTTTAGTTAAAGGACTAAAGAGAGCGATTAATATGCTTTTATAAAATAAAGCAATCGACAATATTTAGCATCCTAATTTATTTTTTAAATTCGCTATTCCTTGCTATATAGTTAAAACTATCGCCTGTCCAATGTTTTTTTACTTTTCCGTTTTCGATGGCAAACATAGAGGGGAATGAAAATCCTGAAACCTTAACAAACTCTTTGGGAGTAACTCTAATAAAGTTAAAATCGCATTTGTTTCGTGCTATAAAAGCATCGGTATCTTCTACATTACCAGGGAAAACTAGTGCTATTTTTCGCTTACTTTTATAGCCTCTATAAGTTGCTCCAAATACTTTTGCTAAATCGTTGCAATGTGGGCAGTTTGTACTATAAAATGCTAATAAATAATCTCCTTGATTGAGGTCTATGTTTTGTTTTTTTAAGCCTTCTACTATTACATCCCAATCTTTTTGTTTTTGTTGATATGGTGTTGTTGTTGTTTCGTAATTATCTATAAAAATAGGATTAAATACAAATATAAGTGTTAAAACAGGTAG
>CAMZKF010000139.1 GCA_947311095.1 uncultured Flavobacteriales bacterium | reverse complement strand
GCTTTTTTCTATTGGGACGGAGGAGCTTTAGCTTGGGTTCAAGTAGGAAGTGGAGCAGGAGACAACTGGGGAACACAAACCGTACAAACTTCAGGAACTAATATTTCAGGAGATGGAACAGGAGGAAGTCCACTAACCGTAACAGATGGAGATACAGATGCAACCAACGAAATAGAATTGCCAACAGGTGGAACAGCGGGGCAAATCTTGTCAACCGACGGAAGTGGCGTTTACACATGGGTAAACGATAATGGCGGAACAGATGATCAAAATATAGCCAATTTAGCATTCGACAATACAACCAATATTCTTACCGTAGGTATAGAAAATGGAACAGCTCAAACCATCGATTTAACAGCTTTGGTCAACGATACCGATAGTGATGTAACCAACGAAATACAAGATTTGAGCATTAATACCACAACTAATATTCTAACCATAACCAATAACGGTTCAGCAACAAGTATAGATTTAAGTTCTTATTTAGATAATACCGATAATCAAGATTTAACACTTACAGGAAACACTTTGTCGTTAACCAACGACGGAACAACAGTAGATTTGAGTGGGTACATGGATAATACGGACGCACAAACATTAACTTTGACAGGAAATAGCTTGTCAATTTTAAACGGTAATAGCGTAACGCTTACCGACAATGTAAACGATGCAGATAGTAACCCTACCAACGAAATTCAAAACCTAAGTGTTGGAGCAGGAAATTCCACCTCTTCAATTATAAATATATCGAGTGGTACAGGTATCACCATAAAAGTAGCAGGAGATTTAACAATTACAGAAACAGGAAATACTATTACTATAGGAGGAGGAACACCAGCTGGAGCAATAATGGCATTTAACTTAGCTACCTGCCCTACGGGTTGGGCTCCTGCCAACGGGACAGGTGGAATGCCTGATCTGAGAGGGGAGTTTGTGAGAGGATTGGATAGCGGTAGAGGTGTTGATGTTGGGAGGACTTTAGCTTCATCTCAAGGAGATAATATAAAAAGTCATAACCATGCGGTAAACCCTCCTAATACGAATACAAATACTACTGGAAATCATTTACACACGATAAATCCTCCTGCGACAAATACAAATACAGCGGGAAATCATAATCATTCGGTTAATCCTCCAAATACAACGACAACAGCAAATGGGAATCACAGGCATACTCCGCATAATCCAGCAAGTACGGGTTTTTTAAATACAGGAATAACCGACGGAAATAACGGCACTGGATATGCTTATGGAACAAGTCCAAGTACTTGGGGTGGCGTAGGAAATGGAGCTTTAACAGGTTGGGCAGGAAATCACAATCACACTGTAAATATTGCTCCTTTTAACTCTGCTGCCAATGGAAATCATACTCATAGTGTAGATATATCACAATTTAATTCTAGTACAACAGGTAATCATAGTCATAGTGTGGATATACCACAATTTAACTCAAGTAACACAGGAGGAACTGAAACTCGTCCAAGAAATGTAGCTTTTCTTTATTGTATTAAACAATAGCTTTTTTTTATGATTTAAGTTCCTTTTTATTTTCTTAACAAATAGGCTAAGTTTGTTTTTAGGTTTTGTAAAAAGGTAGCCTTATTTTTCGCTTTTTATAGTGCTAATAGGGGGGCGTGTTAAGGATAGTAGCGGTAGCTTTTTTTTGAATAAAAACAAGTAAAACTTGGCTAAAAAGAGCGATTTTAGGAGCTCCTTTTTAGCTTAGTTGTCTGTTTTTGTTGGGAAAAACTATGAGCGAATAGCCTGTTAAAACACCCAAAAGAAATGAATTGAGGTCGTGTTTATAGTCGGTAATTTTAAGCAGATGACTTTCGTTTTGTAAATTAATGGAAGCTTTTAAAACTTAGATTGTTATTCGTTTAATAAGAATTATCTACCTTTAACAAAAATATAAGACAAAGAATTGAAGTATGGAAGATAACACTGCCAATAAATTTGGAAACGAAGCAAACGAAGATTTAAAGAGAGACGAAGACGTGTCGTTTAATAAAACTAGAATTGATTTGTCGTTGGTGAATAGAAAGGTTTCGGAGGCTAGAAAAGAGATGGCAAACTATTTAATTGGTCAACACGAAATGGTTGATTTGTTGTTAATAGGCTTGTTTAGTGGAGGTCATATTTTGCTAGAAGGTGTGCCTGGAATAGCAAAAACATTGACGGCGAAAGTGCTTTCAAAAATGCTCTCAGTAGATTTTTCTAGGATTCAATTTACTCCAGATATGATGCCGTCGGATATAATTGGAACTTCGGTTTTTAATATGAAAACAAATGAATTTGTATTTAAGAAAGGACCTGTTTTTACTAATATTGTTTTGATTGATGAGATAAATAGGGCTCCAGCAAAAACTCAAGCAGCTTTGTTTGAAGTAATGGAAGAGCGTCAAATTACTTATGATGGTGTGACATATAAATTAGGATTTCCTTTTTTGGTTATAGCTACTCAAAATCCAATAGAACAAGAAGGTACTTATCGATTGCCAGAAGCTCAACTTGATCGATTTTTGTTTAAAATAAATTTAGATTATCCAACGTTGGAAGAGGAGCAAGAGATTTTAAGTCGGTTTAGAAATGGTAAGTCGATTGATTTTAATGAAGTTTCTTCTATTTTTAGTAAAGTAGATATAGATGAAATAGGTAATACGATTTCTGAAGTTAGAATAGATGATACTATTTTAAAATACATAGCTGAAATTACATATAAGACACGTAATCATGGGAAGTTGTATTTGGGAGCTTCTCCTAGAGCTTCGCTTTCGATGTTGAAAGCAGCTAAGACAATAGCAGCGATAAAAGGGCGTGATTTTGTAATTCCAGAAGATGTTCAATTTGTGGCACTTCATGTATTGAATCATCGTATAATTTTGTCTCCAGAAGCTGAAATGGAAGGCTTGGATGAAAAGGTAGTGATTGACGAAATAATTAAATCGGTTGAAATACCTCGATAAATTTAAAAATTTTACACCCTTGAAAATAAGAAAATAGATTGCTTTGACTATCTTTACAAAAAAATAACTATGAATAAAGAACAAAATCAAAATCAGATAAATATAGAGTTAAGCGAAGAAATGGCAGAGGGAACTTATGCTAATTTGGCGATAATTACCCATTCTACTTCGGAATTTGTAATGGATTTTATTGGTTTAATGCCAGGTATGCCTAAAGCTAAAGTCAAATCTAGAGTTATAATGGCTCCAGAACATGCTAAAAAATTAATGAGAGCATTGGCTGATAATGTAGCGAAATTTGAAAGTGTTCATGGAGTGATTGATGAAGGAAATGGTCAACAAGGTTTTCCAATGGGATTTGGAGCACCTACAACTGAGGCTTAAAATTAGGCTTTACAGAAAATATATGAGTTCTAGTTTTTTTAAACTAGTTTTGTTAATAGGAGGTATGTCTTTTTTGCAAAATTATTTTTCGCAAGAACAGCGTACTCCTTTTCTATATTTTGAGGGAAATAAAATAGTGAAGATAGATACGAGTTCGTTAGAAAATTTTCACAATTATAGAATCAATAACGAGTATTTGTGGTTGGGAAACAATGGTTTGGCTAGTTTTCCTTTGGTTTATAACCCGAATATAAATTTTAGTGTAAGTAGGTTTCTACCTTATAAAGTGCTGACGCAACGTGAGTATAATGTTTATGTGCCTTTTACTTCTGTAAAATATGTGCAAGGAGCGAGGCAAGAACAGTATTTTGAAATAACACATACTCAAAACTTTCAAAAACAAGGAAATTTTTCTTTGGGATATAAAAAAATAAATTCATTAGGAAGTTACAATTGGCAGAAAACCAATAACAATAATCTGTTCTCTAATATTTGGTGGAAAACTAAAAATGAAAATTATAGAATTAGTTTTTTTGCCAATAGAATAAAAAATACAGGAAATCAGAATGGAGGATTAGTAAATGATTCTCTTTTTATAATCGATTCTTCGTTTACTTCTAACAGAAAAACGCTAGCAGTAAATTTAACAAAAGCTAAAGATATTCGAATTTACAATCAACTCCAAGTCAATCAAGAGGTTAAATTAAGTTCCAGTTTAGATTCGTTGAAACACGGAAATGAACAGCTGGTTTTATTTAAATCTGTTTTTAAGAATAGTAAACGAACCTATTTCGATACGTTGTTGAATGTAGAGTATTATCAAAATATATTGTTGGACAGTAATGTTACAAATGATAAAATAATAATCAATCAGTTGAGTCAAGAAGTAGCTTATCTAATTACAAATAGGAAGGCTTTTTCTGAGGTTAAATTTTCGCCTTTTGTAAACTATACTTACCTCGATTATAAGCAAAATAAAAAAGGAGAATATTATCATAATGTAAGTGTTGGAACGAATATTAAGTTAAAAAATAAAAAATTATTTTTTAGTTCAAATACAGCTTATTTTCTATTGGGTTATCAAAAAAACAACATTAAAACAGTATCGAATTTTAATATTAAAATTAATAAAAATTTTACTTGGTTTTTTAATCCTACACTAACATATTTTTCGCCGTCTATCGATGTGCTTCGCTACCGAGGAAACCACAATAGTTGGAATAATAGTTTTGATAAAATCCGCTTAGTTAATTTTTCTACAGGAACAAATTTAAATAAGTTAGGGATTGAGTTTAAATTTTCTTACACCGATATATATAAACCTATTTATTTTAATTATTTGCAAGAAGCTAAGCAGTATAATGGTTATTCGCAAATAATACAAACGAGCTTAGCTAAAAAGATAAAATTAGGAAAATGGAGAATTGAGCCAAAAGCAATTTATCAATACAGTGGAGGTTTTGATATTTATCGATTACCTGATTATTTAGCTACATTAAAAATAGCTTATAAATTTAAAGCCTTTAAAAATAAGTTAGCTCTTTATGCAGGGACAAAAATAACCTATTATGGAGCTGCGGAATTAAAGTCTTATAGCACTTCTTTAGGTCAGTTTTATTTAAGTCCCAATCCTCAAACGGGTAATTATCCTTTTGTGAGTTTGTTTGTGAGTGGAAGAATAAAAAGTGTTCGATTATTCTTTGCTCTAACTCATGTAAATTCGGGATTGACGGGGAATAATAATTATTTTGGAGCTAAAAACTATCCGCTTGAAGATAGGGCTTACAAAGTAGGAGTTAATTGGAACTTTTTGAAATAAGGTGTAATCCTAGTTTAATATTGAAATAAGCCTAATAAATAGTCTCTTTTAACGAATTTCAAAATTAAAGAGGTGTAATTTTAAGCTTTAAAATCTCTAGGTTTATATTCTTTGGCAATGTCGGCAATAACTTTAATATGGTCTGGAGTAGTTCCACAACAACCACCAACTATATTTAATAAGCTATTTTCTAGGAAATCTTTAATTTGCTCTCCCATCATCTCTGGAGTTTCGTCGTATTCTCCAAATTCGTTAGGAAGACCTGCGTTAGGATGTGCACTTACTCCAAAATTAGATTCTTTTGCTAGTGTGGTGAGGTAAGGTTTCATATCTTTTGCTCCTAAAGCACAATTTAAGCCAATAGAAAGTAACGGAGCGTGAGCCATAGAAATATGGAAAGCTTCGGTTGTTTGACCTGTGAGCGTACGTCCACTAGCATCGGTAATTGTTCCAGAAACCATAATCGGAAGAACAATATCTAATTCTTCATATACAGTTTGAATGGCAAATAAAGCGGCTTTGGCGTTTAAGGTGTCAAAAATAGTTTCGACCAATAGCAAATCTACTCCTCCCTTAATTAAGCCTCTTGTTTGTTCGGTGTAAGCGTCAACCAATTCATCGTACGAAATGTTTCTGAAAGCAGGGTTGTTTACGTCTGGAGAGATAGAAGCAGTTCTGTTTGTAGGGCCTATTGACCCTGCTACAAATCTAGGTTTGTCTGGATTTTTTTTAGTGTATTCTTCGGC
>CAMZKF010000138.1 GCA_947311095.1 uncultured Flavobacteriales bacterium | reverse complement strand
AGTAAGTATATTTGGGCGTTCGAGCGAGCTATTCGCTATATCTTTTTTTGAAAATAAAAAAAGGACGCCGCTACTATCCCTAACGCAATTAACAATTAACAATTAGCAATTAACAATTAGCAATTAACAATTAACAATTAGCAATTAACAATTAACAATTAGCAATTAGCAATTAGCAATTAGCAAAATTGAGGAATTAATAGAAGACTAAAACAAAGAGGATAAATAATTATAAACATATAATGTGTTAATTCAAGGAAGCATAAGCGTTCTTTCATCAAAAACTGTTCTTCGTAAGATAAAGCAAAATCATAGAGCACCATAAAAACTAATACCGATTACCACATGATTAATCAATGCGTTAAGGATAGTAGTGGTAGCTTTTTTATTTTCAAGATTTGTTACACTTTGTAAAAAAGAGCGATTTTATGAGCTCCTTTTTTGCTTAGTGTAACTTTCTTGAAAATAAAAAACTACAAGCGAATAGCCTGTTTAAACGCCCAAAATAACATCACCCAAAACAAACTCCTTTACTCGTTATAAACAATAAAGCGTTAGAATGTTTTTTTATTCCATTAAGAAATACTATTTTTGTTTCCCTAAAACAACAACTAGAAATGAAAGAAATTCAATATAGAGAAGCCCTAAGAGAAGCGATGAGCGAGGAAATGAGAAGGGATGAGAATGTTTTTTTAATGGGAGAAGAAGTTGCTCAATACAATGGAGCATACAAAGTATCTCAAGGAATGCTAGATGAATTTGGCGAAAAACGCGTAATTGACACTCCTATTGCTGAATTAGGATTTGCAGGAATTGCAGTAGGAGCTTCGATGAACGGATTGAGACCTATTGTAGAATTTATGACTTGGAATTTTGCTATTTTAGCAGCTGACCAAATTATAAATAGTGCTGCAAAAATGTTGCAAATGAGTGGAGGTCAATACCATTGCCCTATCGTATTTAGAGGAGGAAATGGCACGGCAGGGCAATTGGCAGCTACACACTCTCAAAGCTTTGAAGCTTTTTATGCTCATGTACCAGGGCTTAAAGTAATTACCCCTTCTACTCCCTACGATGCTAAAGGTTTAATGAAATCAGCAATTAGAGATAATGACCCTGTTTTGATTCTTGAATCAGAAAAAATGTACGGAGACAAAGGCGAAGTTCCTGAAAATGAATACTTAATTCCAATTGGAAAAGCTGCTATAAAAAGAAAAGGAAGCAATGTTACCATAGTTTCTTTTGGAAAGATTATAAAAGTAGCTCATGAGGCAGCTGCCATTTTAGCTAAAGACGGAATAGAATGCGAAATTATAGATTTAAGAACAATTAGACCTATTGATTACGATACAATTGTTGAATCTATAAAAAAGACAAATCGTTGTGTTGTTCTTGAAGAAAGTTGGCCGGTAGCTTCTATATCTAGTGAATTAGCATACCACATTCAACGCTATGCTTTTGACTATCTAGATGCTCCAGTGTATAGAGTTACCCAATCGGACACACCCTTCCCTTTTGCAATGCCTCTTATAAATGAAGCTTTGCCTAATGTAAAAAGATTGATTGATGCGATAAAAAGCACGCTTTACGTTAGTTAAATTTAAGGGTACAAAACAAATTTATATAAATTAAACAAAGACAAATATGCACATAGCAATTGCTGGAAATATTGGAGCTGGAAAAACTACTTTAACCAACTTACTATCTAAACATTACGGTTGGAAACCTCACTTTGAAGACGTTGAAGAAAATCCTTATTTACTCGATTTTTACGATGAGATGCAACGTTGGTCTTTCAATCTTCAAGTTTATTATTTGAATAGTCGTTCTACTCAAATTCAAGACATAAAAAAGAGTGAACAAACAATTATTCAAGACAGAACAATTTATGAAGATGCTTATATTTTCGCCCCTAATCTTCATTCAATGGGATTGATGACAACAAGAGATTTTGAAAATTATTTTTCTTTATTTAATCTTTTAGAATCTTTTATTTCTGCACCAGATTTATTGATTTATTTAAGAGCTGGAGTACCTAAACTAGTTGAAAATATACAAAGCAGAGGTCGTGATTATGAAGAAAGTATTCGTTTAGATTATTTAAAACGCTTAAATGAACGTTACGAAGCTTGGATTTCTACTTACGACAAAGGCAAATTGTTGATTATTGATGTTGAAAATGTAAACTTTAAAGATTCTCCTGAAGATTTAGGTAAAGTCATTCAACAAATAGATGCAGAATTACATGGCTTGTTTTGAGTAACAAAAATATAATTTGTAGTGATTAGCCTCCGTAGTTCAATGGATAGAACAAGAGTTTCCTAAACTTTAGATGCAAGTTCGATTCTTGCCGGAGGCACAAAAAAAACCCATACAGCTGAAAATTTGTTAAACTTCTGTCTAACATGGTTGGAGACGCAAATTTAGGTCTGTAATCCGACTGACATTTAAGAATAAATGGACGGCACGCCATTGCTAAATCAATTTAACCTCCAATTTTTATAATTGTTAAGTTTAAAAAAATATACTGTATGGGCGGATTGCTCCTAGAATTAAAACAAACCTCTTGGGCGTTAATTCATACGGTAAAAATACTACATTTGTAATAGATTAGCAATTATTTTATGACAATATTTTTAGACAACGTTATTCCCAACCCTTTAAAAGAAGAAAATCTTTCATTGTCGAAAGTTTGGGGTGAAAAACTGACCATAAATTCAAACAATCAGTATTTCTTGTCTTCTAATTCAGGAAAGGGAAAAAGCACTTTTTTAAACTTTTTGGTTGGATTAAGAAATGATTACCAAGGATTGATTAGCATAGACAATAAGTCTATCTGTAAAATATCGTTAGCAGAATGGGCTAAAATAAGAGCTCGTAAAATAGCTTATCTACCACAAGACTTACAACTCATACCTCACCTAACCGTTTGGGAAAATTTAATTTTAAAAAACAATCTAAACTCCCATTATACTACCCAAGAAATTAAAGATTTCATACAGCTATTTAATTTAATTGGTTTAAAAGACAGAAAAATTAACACTTTATCAATTGGACAACAACAGCGAATTGCACTAATTAGAACTATACTTCAACCTTTTGATTTATTGTTGCTAGACGAACCTTTTAGCCACCTCGATAAACAGAACATTGAAATCTCATTAAATTTGATTAACTCTGTTTGTAAAAAAGAAAATGCAGGTTTTATAATCGCTACGTTAGGCTATGATTATGGATTAGACTCTATTGAGACATTGTTATTGTAAGAAGCTTTTTATAAATAGCTACGTTACCATTTATTTCGATGAGCTTTTTACGTAATTTTAATTAGCTTTGCTTCGTGTTTTTTTATTCTACAATGTTTGAAATAAAAAAAAGACGAAATTCTCTCATAAAAAAACAAAAATGCTAAAATTAGATTCTAAATATTGGAACAATAGGTACTTAGATAAAACCCACAGATGGGACATTGGCTACCCTTCTCCTGCAATTACAAATTATTTTGATAAAATTTCAGATAAGACTGTTCGTATTTTAATACCTGGATGTGGAAATGCTTACGAAGGAGAATACCTACACCAAAAGGGATTTACAAATATTACGTTATTAGACATTTCCAAAGAAACAAAAAAACTTTTCTTGGCTAGAGTTCCAACATTTAATTGTTTTGAAGTAGGAGATTTTTTTGAAATTGAGGGAGAATTTGACTATATAATCGAACAAACTTTTTTCTGCGCATTAAACCCTAAATTAAGAACTAAATATGCTCAAAAAATAAAAGCTCTCTTAGCAAAAAACGGAAAATTAGTAGGACTAATGTTTGAAGCAGAATTATACAAAGACCATCCTCCTTTTGGTGGAAATAAATTAGAATATCAAAAAATATTTGAGCCTTATTTTTCTTCCATTGAAATGAACATCACTTCAGAATCAATTAAAGAAAGATTGGGACGAGAGTTATTTATTGAAATTTCAAATAAATAAAAAATAACTCTTCCTAAAAAGTTTTTTTTCAAAAAAAACCTTTTAAACCCCATAAAAATATCGTAAATTGCTTATTTTTTAGTTAACTCTAAAATTTATTTGTTTTTAATTTTAAATTAAAAGCAACTCTAATCAATTATTTACGTCAACACAATTATGAATACAATATTTATAAACAGAACTTTTTTAACCTTACTTTTTGTAATAACCTACATAAGTTCTACCGCTCAAAACAATAAGATTGTTAAAGCAACCGAAATTAATTCAGCACTCAATACTCAAACACAGGAAGAGCCTGTAACCATAATAGAAAATATGGTAACTAAAACTTATTTGGTGAAAAATGAAGAATATTACACTAGTTTTATAAATGCTTTAGAAGTAAAAAAAGAAATTATTTCTAACGATTCCATTTTAAAACAAAAAGCAGAAGAAGACGGCTGGTTTATTCGAATTAATTCTGAAATAGAAAAAGCAAAATTGGAAAAATTAAAATTAGTTCGCCATGAAAAATAATATAATAATTACAACGCTTTTATTTTTATCTATTTTTATAACTATTAACACGATTGAAGCACAAGGAAGCGATTGTTTAGGAGCTAACCCATTTTGTACAGACCAAAGTTATACCTTTCCCGCTTCAACAAATACAACAGCACAATCGGGACCAAACTATGGTTGTCTTGATACCCAGCCTAATCCTGCTTGGTATTTTTTACAAATTGGAACAGCTGGAAATATAGATATTACATTGACCAATTCTGGAAATGAAGACATAGATTTTACATGTTGGGGTCCTTTCAATTCGCCTACCGCCCCATGTACATCTCAACTAACTTATGACGATGGTAATCCTGGTCCGCTTCAAACCCCTTGTGGCGCTGGTTTTCTAGAGGTGTCTAGTTATCCTTGCGGAAATACCGTAGATTGTAGTTTCGACCCCCAATCAACAGAAGTTGTAAACATACCCAACTCTCAAGTTGGAGACTACTACATATTATTAATCACCAATTACTCGGGAAATGCCACAGACATTACGGCTTCTCAAACAGGGGGAACAGGTGCTACGGATTGTACGATTATAACTCCTTGTACTATTAGTTCTTTGACAGCAACACCATCGACTTGTGATGCAGCAACCAACGAATATACAATAACTGGAACGGTAACTTTTACAGACCCTCCGAGCACAGGGCAATTAACGATTTCGGATTGTTCGGGGACACAACAAACTTTTAACGCACCTTTTGGAACAAGTCAAAATTACAACCTTACAGGACTAGCTTCAAATGGAGCAAATTGTAACGTTACTGCAACTTTTTCAGACGATGTTAACTGCACACTTGTAACAAACTATACTGCTCCAGCTTCTTGTGCTTGCAATGCCAACGCAGGAACGGTAACGGCTTCTATAAATGGCAATAGTACTAATAACTATATTTTATGTAACGGAGATCAAATATCAATTCAAGCGAATAACGATTTTACAGCTCCTTCAGACCATGGGATTATAAACGGAGCTTCATATAGTCCTGCGCTAGGATACGCTATTTACACTTGCGCTCCAACTCCTAACACAGCTCCATTAAGCGACCCTTGTTTTTCAGGTTACTTTACTAGCTCTTTAACCAATTTTACAGAAACAAATAACGGAGGTTCATCAACTTTATTAGATAACTTGACAGCTAACGGGGTTGCAATAACCAACAATACTATTTTTATAGTTCCAATAACATTATACAATGGAACAAGTCAAGTTTATGATGTTGCATGTTATGCTTTAGGTCAAGTTTTTGAAATTACCTACCTTCAACCCATTACAACTTCGTTTGCTGAATCTTGTTTGAATAATAATTCAGACGTTACCATTAATGGAAGTTACCCTGAATATAACAATTCAAACTTTACAATTAGTAATTTGAGTCCAACTAGTTTATCTACCGCAAGTACAACAATAGCCAACAACACTTCGTTTTCAATCACTGGCTTTTCTGCTGGAGACAATTACTCTTTCGATATTGTTGACGATAATGGCTGTACAAGTACATTTAGCGAAGGTCCATTTGGAGGTTTGTCTGCGACAATTCGAGATACTACAATCTGTAACGGAGGTACGGCAACATTGTCTATTCAAATAAATGGAGGTACAACTCCATTTCAATACACTTGGGATAATGGAGCTAACACATCAACGATAACTACTAGTCCAAATGCAACAGAGGTAAACTGTGTTACAGTAGTAGATGCTCAAGGTTGTTCGACAGGGAGCCAATGCATTACAGTAAACATACATCCAGACATAAGCATAGCAACATCAAATGACACTACCATTTGTTCTGGAGACAACGCTTTAATTTGGGCTCAAGCCTCTGGAGGAATAGGTGCTCCATATATTTACACGTGGGATAATGGGTTAAACAACGATAGCTCTCATACTGTTTCCCCAACAGCAACAACAACTTACAATGTAATGGTAAGTGACGGATGCGAAACACCTGTTCAAAACGCCTCTTTGACTGTTACTGTAATAGAACATCCAACATTTAGTTTTTCAGGAAATAATCTTAGTGGTTGTCCTCCTTTACCTGTGCTTTTTACAGCTACAGACGTTCCTGCTCGATATACCCAAACATGGAATTTTGGAGATGGAACAAATATAATTACAATTCCAGACGCAGGACATAACTATACAGCATCTGGTTGTTGGGATGTAGAACTAATTGCTACATCTCCAGAAGGTTGTGCTACATCATTGCTAATACCTAGCTACATTTGTGTTGACCAACCACCTGTTACTAACTTTAATTATACGCCTACAAGACCTACAACATTTGCTTCTGTCGTCAATTTCAATAACTTAACACAAGGCAGTAATACTTACGAATGGACAATCATTAGTGAAGATGACACTGTTCACTATTTTACAGAAAACACCATCTATAATTTTCCTAACGATCAAGGTGGTACTTATCAAGTTTGCTTAACTGCGACAAACGCTAATAATTGTGCTGATTCTACTTGTAAAAATGTTATTATTTGGGAAGACTTATTGTTGTTTGTTCCAAATGCTTTTTCGCCAGATGGAGATAACTTAAACGATGTTTTTAAACCTACTATTTCAGGAATACAAGAAAACTCTTATCAATTTAAAATATTTAACCGATGGGGAAATATTGTTTTTGAAACGACGAATGTAAAAGAAGGCTGGGACGGATATGATTTTAACACGATAAAAACAGACGTTTATATTTGGCGTTTAGATGTTGTCGATTTAATTAACAATCAGAATCATAAATATACGGGACATGTAACGCTTTTAAAATAATTATCAGACTCCATAAAACAGAATATAATCTATTACATCTTCTAATATTTTATTTTTTATGAAGGTAAAAATTACGCCGAATAAAAATATCCCCCATTTCTTTTAGGCTTGATAATTGTAAAATAAAATTACTTGAAAAAAAGTTAATTCTAATTCTTTTATTTAATTTTAGAATTTAATTCTAACTGTATTTTACAATTCTATGAAAAAAAACATACTGCTACTACTATTAAATTTATTTAGTATTTTCACTTTTGCACAAATTGATGCTATAATGAATTTAAAACGCTTTGACACTCCTAAAAATCCTTATATAGAAAGCTATTTAAAAATATTTTCGGGAAGTATAAATTTTGGAAAAAATGATTTTGGCGGAGTTTATTATCAAATTGAAGTAACTCAATTATTAAAAATAGACACTACTATTGTTGACTACAAAAAATACATACTCAAAAGCAATGACACGTCATCCAATAATGTTTTGGAACATTTAATTGATTTACAACGTTTTTTTGTTTCCAATAATACAACTTATACCTTAGAAATTGAAATTAAGGACTTATTGGATTTAGAAGGACATTTATATACTTTGAAAAAAGAATTTTCTATCAATTTTCCAAAAGATTCAATTCTATTTTCAGACATTGAATTAATAGACAGTTATGCAAAAGCAACCGAACTTTCAAAAATTGCCAAATCGGGTTTCGACATCATTCCTATGGTCGATGATTTTATTTCTGATGATTTTGAGAAAATAGCCTACTACGCTGAACTT
>CAMZKF010000137.1 GCA_947311095.1 uncultured Flavobacteriales bacterium | reverse complement strand
GCTATTGGTACAAGACACCTGAAGGAGAAATAATAGAGACAAAGGCTTTAAAAGAAAATGCTTATGTAACACCAAAAGAGGGGTTTCATACTCGAATTGGTTCTAAAGAGTATTTTGATTTAATATTTGATGAATGCAAGTATAAACTAATGGATACCGACTTAGAATCTGGAGATCCATTGGGATTTGAAGATACTAAAAAGTATTCGGATAGAATTGTAGCAGCTCAAAAGAAAACAAATTTGAAAGATGCTGTTTCTACTGCTTATGGTAAAATAGACGGCAAAAACTTAGTTGTAGCAGCAATGGATTTTGCTTTTATTGGAGGTTCGATGGGGTCTGTTGTTGGAGAGAAAATTGCTAGAGCAATTACCAAAGCAATTGAATTAAAATGTCCTTTTATGATGATTTCAAAATCGGGAGGAGCAAGAATGATGGAAGCTGGTTTTTCGTTAATGCAAATGGCTAAAACTTCGGCAAGATTGACTCAGTTGGCTGATGCTAAATTACCTTATATTTCTTACATTACCGACCCTACAACGGGAGGTATTACAGCTTCGTTTGCTATGTTGGGTGATATTAATATTGCAGAACCAGGTGCGTTAATTGCTTTTGCAGGACCTAGAGTTGTAAAAGAAACGATTGGAAAAGATTTGCCTGAAGGATTTCAAACTTCAGAGTTTTTGTTAGAACATGGTTTTTTAGATTTTATTATTGACCGTAGAGAATTGAAAGAAAAACTTTCGTTGGTATTGCGTTTATTTAGAAACTAGAAAAAAATAATTACAAAAAAAAGCAGGTAAGAAATTCTTACCTGCTTTTTTTTGTTTTAAATTCTGACTCTTGGATCTAAAAACCCATAAATAATATCGACCAAAATAGTAATGACAACAAAGAAAGATGAGACAACTACGACTGCTCCCATAATTAAAGGTAAATCATCGTTTTGTAATGCTGTTACCAATTCATTTCCTAATCCGTTCCATCTAAAAACACGTTCTACAAATACAGAACCTGCCAAAAGAGAAGCAAACCAGCCTGATACTGCCGTAACAACTGGATTTAAAGCGTTTCTTAATGCATGTTTAGTAATAATTTTATATTGCGATAGACCTTTTGCTTTTGCTGTACGAATGTAGTCTTGTTGTAATACTTCGAGCATGGAACTTCTAGTTAATTGCGTTACAATTGCTAATGGTCTTATTCCTAATGTAAGGGTTGGTAAGAATAAATTTTTCCAAAAATAGACCTCTTCTCCTGTATAATCATCAAAATCGACTAGCGGACCTTCTGGATTGAGTCCAGTCCCTGGCAAAGGTATTGAGGCGCTTAATAAATCAATTTCATGGAAATTAAAAATACTAAATCCAGCGATATAAAAAATCCAAATTCCCGCACCGATAAACAAGCCTTTGAATCCCCAATTTAAAATAGTCTTAATTGTAAGTTTTAATTCGTTTTGTGGCTGCACATATTTTTGTACAATTCCGACAGTTATAAATAAAAACATAAGAATAAAAGGAGAGGCTGGTAAATCTAATTGTTCTGACCAAACCAAACCTCCTACGGTAGAAAATATATACGCTACAAAAAAGGAAGGTGCCGACATTCCTGTAACTGCAATTAAAAATGTTGAGGTATCATAAAAAGTACCTTTATTTATTGCTGCTATTACGCCCATTATTATGCCTAAAAAAGTAGCGATTCCAACAGCTGATAAAGCCAAAATAGCAGTATCGGGTAATTTTTCTTTGACTACGTCCCAAACGTCTCTTCTCGAACTATACGATCTTCGTAAATATGGACTTTTAAGAATTAAATCGGTTGAATTGGTAATTGAAAATAGTTTAGTTTTGCTTCCGTATTTTTTTTCTGAAATAAAGTAATGACTTTTGGGATTTTTAGAATCTAAAGATAGTACCGATAAATCGTTTAGGTATAAGAAATATCTTTTGTAAAGAGGTAAGTCTAAGCCTAAATCTTTTTCTATATTTTTTATAATTTCCTTGGTTGCGTGTTGCCCTCCAATCATTAATGCTGGATTACCAGGTTTAGCATTAAACAAAAAGAAGATGGCAGTTACAACTCCAAAGAGAACTAAAAATCCATAAAGTATTTTTTTTGTTGCAAATTTTAACATTCCTGCAAGTTAGTATTTTTTTAAAACTCAAATCAAATTATTAGATACAAAAGTAAAACTATTCTATTTTTTCTATTACATACCTAAAACCTACTTTTGGAGAAGGAGTTGAAAACGGAATTTTTGATTTAATTCTAACTTCGGTTTCAAATGAAGACCAATTTCCACCAATTGCTATTGCTTTATCTAAAATCATTTCAGAAACATTTCCACTCATATTATAGAGTCCTATTGTATTAGGATAAAAAGAGGTTACAGGAGAGGTTACTTCCTCCTTTATTTTTATTTCTTGTTTACCTATTCTTGTTTTTCCTCTAGCATTTCTAAAATTGCAATAGAACATACCTTTGTCTTTTCCTTTTTCTACTCTCATGCGAACGCCCTCCCATGGATATTTTGAATATTTAGGTAATTCCCCATAAGCACCTCTCTCCCATTCTTCTATTGTAGGTAATCTAACTTTAACTTTTCTGTTTTTTTCTTTCAGTTCTCGATTTATCAATTCTGTTTTCCATTCACAAAAAGCAATTGCTTGTTTTTTACTGATATTTACAACAGGATAGTTCGCATAAGCAGGATGTTTGAAATAATAATCCGAGTAACTTTTATTATTAAATTTAACGGTTGTCCATAAAGAATCTGCTAATTGAAATTTCAATTTTTCATTTTCACTTTTAGAGTTCAAAAAAGTTAAATATTCTAAATTAGAAACTTCTGTTTTGTGTATCCAGATAGAATCGGTATAAATTTCTACATCATTGGGAAATTGTATTTTCTTGTCTTTCTTTTTGGGACTAAAAAAAAGAATACTGACTAATATACTGGTTAATAATAGCTTCATTATTGGACTATTACTTGTTTTGGGGAATTTAGGTTTCAATTTTGACTTAAAAAGACTATAAACTCACCTCTTATTATTGGAGTTTTTTTTATACTTTTATTCCAATAATACATACATCATCTACTTGTTCTAAGTTACCTTTCCAAGTGTTGAATGTATTTTGGATAATTTCTTTTTGTTCTTCCATTGATTTTATTGAAATTTCAATTAATAACCTTTTAAATGGTTTGTATTTGAATTTCTTGTCTTTTTCTCCTCCAAATTGGTCAGCAAAGCCATCTGTAAAAAAGTAAAGGGTATCTCCTTTTAATAAATTAATTTCTGTCTGTGTAAATGGCTTCATATTTTCATACAAGCCAATTGGTTGTTTATTTCCTTTAATTTCTATTAAGGCTAGTTCTTCAATTATACAGGTACTTCTGTGTTTCAATTGTTCCTGAGTTAATTCTTTTACTAAAGTTTCGCATCCAATAAAACCAATCGCTTTCATCAGATTTTCTTTAAAAACGCAGCATAATTTCCTAGGGTAAAACCTTAGAAATCAGTATATTT